>JAUHXB010000081.1 GCA_030427215.1 Alphaproteobacteria bacterium
ATTATCGCCCATCACGAAATATTCGCCTTCAGGAACGGTGTATACCTTTGTATTGTCCAATGCGCCGTTATCGCCCTCCTCATAAATAGAAAAGGTCAAACCATTGGGCAATGTTTGTTCAAATTCTGTCATGACAATATCTTGTCCAAAACGGTTTGTTGTGGCGAATTGATCTACTTGTTCACGTTTAACCATTTGATCATTTAAAAATAATCGTCCATTACGGATTTGAACACGATCACCAGGCATACCAATTATGCGTTTGATATAATCGGTTTTATTATCGGTTGGTAATTTGAAAACAACGACATCACCTTGTGCGGGTTCGCTTGCCCATATTCTGCCATCGATGGGGACAATACCCATTGGAAAAGAATATCGTGAATAGCCATATTCATATTTTGAAACAAATAAATAATCCCCTACTAATAAATTTGGCTTCATTGACCCGGATGGAATGTTAAAAGGCTCCGCTATTAATGACCGGATAAGAACGGCAAATGTTACCGCCCAAAAGGCTGTTTTAACCAATTCCATCCATTCATTTTGGGCCCCATTTTCGGGCAAATCGTCATAATGATCATCTATGTTTTTATTCATGATTATTTTTTATAGTGTCGGATTTGATTTGTCGAGTGGTATTGCCTCTAATATAACAGTCGCCTTTGCTAAACTGGCCTCATCAGATAATGTGATATGGATTATTGGCTTGTGCTCAGCGGGCGTTAAAGTTTTTAATCGTTTGTCAACGCCACCACAAATATCAAGTATGGGGCGGCCCAGATCATCATTGCCAACGGACATGTCCTGCCATGATAACCCTTCGCGCATACCTGTTCCAAGGGCCTTTAAGCAAGCCTCTTTTGCGGCAAATCGTTTTGCGAAATAACTTGTATAATGGTGGCCTGTTTTATTTTTATCGGCAATTTCAATTTCAAATGGCGTAAAACATTTTTTTAAAAATGCATCGCCCTTATTATCAATTAATTTTTGAATACGGTCGATATCAACCAAATCTTCGCCAAGGCCAATAATCATTTTATTTTTGGTCCTTTTGATTTTCGATTGAATAATGCCTTTTGCCGGCGCTTCATCCGTAATTTTCGTGCGCGTTGCGCGCCCCTTACTAAATAAAAATACAGAATATAATAAAATGGAAAGCTCATTATTGCCAATATTGTTCCACCAATCGCAGTTGGGATAAATAAATCGGAAAAATTTTGCCACAAAAAGGTGAATAAATTATCCCCTTGTTGCTCAACAATATCAGGTGTGAACGCGACGGTACTTTCTTGGCTTCCTATCACGCCAAGAATAAATTCGCCAAGGGAATAGCTTGAAAATAATAAAAATGGAAATGTCCATGGATTGCCAACAAATGTTCCGACCATGGCCGCAACCAAATTCATCTTTACACCAATCAACCAGGCAAAGCCAAGAGCCGTAAAAACATGAAGGCCAAAAAATGGAGTGAATGACATGGCCGATCCGCCGGCCAAGTTAACGGCAATAGATTCGGCGGATGCGGATAGCCGGATAATGCGGGAACGATAATATTTTAATAATCGCCACCATCCCATTTTTGGCCAGATAATCTGACGTATTTTATCGAGGGATGATTCTGGATGACGGCGTTGAAACATATACAGTTATTGGAACATGTTTCAATAAATAGCAATAATTAATTTATAGTTACAGTCGCCCTGATTTGAGGTCATCCATGATTTTTAAGATATCTGAGACCGAATAACTTGCCCCTTCCATCAAATGATGATCAATATAAAAAGAGGGGATTTGGTTCAAATTTACTAAAATCGTTTCTGCGTTTAAATTAACGGCTTCCGATTCTATGTCGGCTGATAAGGCTTGGCCTTTGACTGATTCATAATTTAATCCTACGGACCTTATTGCGCGTTCCATAAAAGCCTCATCAAACGAAGATGAAGCCGTCATGAGTGCATTGTGCGTTTCAAGGAACTGATTTAAATTTTGGGCGGTCAAAACAAGTTTTTGAGCCAAAATTGAATTATTATCTTCAGATGAAATAGGACGAATAATAATTTCAGCGTCATCCGCGCGGGCAATAAGATTTAGAAAAAGAGTGTGAAGTTGCCTTGATTCTGGCAAAGCATAATCGACATATCCTATAATCGTATGCGTGGGATTTGTTGTGTTTCCCATACGCATTTCAATTGGTGCCTGGTCTTTTATCCGATTAAGAACAAATTGATAGGCATAAAGCGTATAGGTAAAATACGCGACAATAATGACAAAAACGGAAAAAGCAAATTTGGCCATGATTACCCTTGTCTTGCCTCTTTAACCGCGGTGCGCATACGATCAAGTCCGATATACCCACCATAAAGCTTACCATTGATGATAAAGGCTGGCGTGCCGCTTATACCCATTTGATTAGTTTTTTCAACTTTCTCGTTAATTTTTTGCGCGACTTCTTCGGATTCTGCATCTTTGGCCATTTGATCAACATCAAGACCAACTTTTTTTGCAATCGATCTGAGTGACAGTTCTGATAGAGGGCCACGATGTTTCATCAATGCCGTATGATATTCTAAATAGGCCTCTTGGTTTTCTGCTGCCATTGCCCATTTCGCGGCGG
Organism: Alphaproteobacteria bacterium; assembly: GCA_030427215.1. Lineage (GTDB taxonomy): Bacteria > Pseudomonadota > Alphaproteobacteria > Micavibrionales > UBA1664 > UBA1664. The sequence continues at coordinate 2,618 of JAUHXB010000081.1, forward strand.
TTTTTGAGGTTTGACCTAAAATAGGTGTTTCAATGAAAACAAATTTTACATTCTTATCTTCTTGTAAAATGGTCAAAATATCGCCAATCGCCTTTTTACAATATCCACAGTTATAATCGAAAAATTCAACGATTGTGACGTCACCATCCTTATTTCCGGCAATAGGAAGGGATGCGTTGTCTTCAAACCATCCAATATTTTTTTCGATGGCTTCTTGTTGTTGTTGGCTGTCCACTCTTTGTTGCTTGCGGCCATGTTCCTCAACGGAATCCAAAATCACTTCAGGGTTATTTTGAATATATTCTTTAATGATTTCCTTGACATCATCGCGCGACAAATCTTGCGCCTGTGTTGCACCAACCATTGCGGTTGAGATGAAACATGTGGTGAGTAGTAATTTTTTAAACATTGTTGCTCCTTAATTTTTATATGAATGTATTTTACTCTGAATTACCCTTTATAGGCAAGCGATCCAAATATGTTTTTAAATCGCTAGCCTTTATTTTTAAATTTTGGGATAAATTTTCACTGTTGATTGCCAAATTGACAAGGCGTTTGGCGTCATCCTTTCGCCCCTGCGCTGCTGCTTCCTCCGCTAAATAATATTGTGCATCGGCCTCATATCCCAATCGCCCTTTATAGGTCGCCATAAGACGATAAGCGCTTGTATCGCGGGGATCTGCCTGTATTGCCGCATTTAATAAATCACCAATTTCTTTATTTGTTTTTTGTTGTGCGATCAAGACATGCGCCAAATTCCCCTGAATAAGAGGGGCATTACTAATGTGGCTTAAGGCCTTGCGATAGGCCACTTCAGAGTCCGCTAATCGCCCTGCATCGCGTAATGTTTGCGCCTTCATTTCATGAAAGAACGGATTATCAGGTGATTTTTGAATCAATTGATCAAACAAATTGACGGCTTTATTATATCGGCTTTGGCGATAATGCATAATGGCGTGAGCAAACAGGTCCTCGTCCTTACCAGTTTTAAGATCATAATATCGCGGGACCATATTGGGTTTGCGAAAGGCCATTAATTTTGCCTTCATCAAATCAAATTCATCTTGAGATCGTGATACGCCCAACGGCCCTGAAATATCTGATTTTTTAGCCTTAACGCGCATTGTATCCACGCGGTCACGGGTTAGGGGGTGCGTACGCATATATTCGGATTGTTGGGATGCGGGCAATAATTCTTGCCCTTCCAATTTCTCCAAAAACGAAACAATCCCTTGCGGGTTAACGCCTGCATCTTCCATATATTGAAATCCAGCTTGATCTGCCGCAGATTCCTGAACACGCGAATGGCTTAAAAAGCCCGCCGTTGCGGCCCCTGATCCACCTGCGGATATGACGGCCGCGGCGCGCCCATCACCTGTTAAGATCGCTGCGCCAATTCCTAATGCAGTGGCTAAAATGGATTGAAAGGATGCGCGTTCAATGGCTTTTCGCCCTGCGATTAAATGTCCCCCTGTAATATGTCCGATTTCATGGGCGATGACGCCCTTGACCTCTTCTGGGTATTCCGCCTTTTCAATTAACCCTGCATAAATAAAAATATTGGCGCCACCTGCGACAAAGGCATTAATTTGGTCGCTATTCACAAGGACAAGGCGCACTTGGTCATTGCTTAATCCCGCTCCTTTTAAGATAGGCGCGGACCATTCCTGTAATGTTTTTTCAATTTGCGTGTCACGAATAATATTTAATGCCTGCGCGGGGGCAGACACTATAAAAACCACGGCGAATAGAATTATAAATTTCACTTAAAAGAGTATAGAGAAAAATTAAGGTGAAACCATGGCGAATATGTTTTATGGTCATATCCATTATGGCAGATACACCTAAAAAAGGATCATCAGGTCGCAAAACCGTTCGGGATAAGGCCGTGCGCGTTAAAACCGCACGTGGGCGCAAAAACAGCTCAACCAGGTGGTTACAACGCCAATTAAACGATCCCTATGTGCGAGAGGCTCAACGGTTGGGATACAAATCCCGCGCGGCGTTTAAATTAAAGGAATTAGACGAACAATTGGGTTTAATCAAGCCAAACACGGTTGCGGTTGACCTTGGCGCCGCGCCTGGCGGTTGGTGTCAGGTTTTGAACGAACATAACGCCGATCATATTGTTGCCATTGATTTGATTGAGGTCACGGATATTCCCAATATCAATTTTATTCAAATGGATTTCACCGATGACGACGCCCCGCAAAAATTAATTGATATGTTAGATGGTAAACGTCCAAATTTGGTGTTGTCAGATATGGCACCAAACACGGTTGGGCATCCAAAGACAGACCATTTGCGGACAATGGCGCTGGTCGAAATGGCGTGGGATTTTGCCTATAATACATTGGAAGAAGGCGGGCATTTTGTGTCCAAAGTTTTCCAAGGTGGAACAGGTAAAGAATTGCTTGATCAAATGAAACCGCATTTTGATAAAATCAAACATGTAAAACCAAAATCCAGCCGTAAGGGATCACCCGAAAATTTCCTCATCGCCATGGGATTTAAGAAAAATCAAACTTAATTAAGTCTATTTAGTCTAAATTATACTGTTTAAGTCATTGATTTTATTCATCTAAACTTAATAGACTTAGGTTTTGAACTCCAAAAAATGAAACCGGTTTTATGGTACTTATAGACATTATAAGATTAAATTCCTATTTTGTCAATTGAAATACCGCCAAGAACGCAAAGTCGCGCAAGGTTTTCAAGATAAGCGCGGAGCGGATTTTTTGAATTTAGATTGAACAGGCTCACCATCTGTTGAGGCTACATAAGCCACCAATTGATACGCACCTGGCTCCAAAATATCTTTTGCATCAACTATGGGGCAAATAGCAATGGCCAAACCCAATCCTGAACGGTCTTTTACTTCTGCATCTAACATTTTAAAACCATCATATTGAAAAAATAAAGGCATTGCGTAATCGCCAGCATTATGTGGCGTATATCGCATGATGTCTGGTTCAGGAGTGGCTTTACCTGCGATTTCTTCATTAAGCTGTTTGCTTAACTCTGGAAAATGTTCAAATAATGCCAATCGATTTTGAAGTTCATTTTTATATGCAGGATTTTTAGATAAAGCATGGCTATGTTTTTCAAACATTGTAACGCCATCTAAATCAATCGCCCACCAATCATCAATCGTTGGTGAAATATCAATAATTGGAATTTCAACGGTGTAATCATCTGATCGTCCATATTGAACGTAGCTTTCAAGGCTGTTTGCGATTTCGGCGCACGCCCTGTTAAAATCGTTTAATACATTCCATTCATCTAAAATTCTCATAATTATATGTATAATTAAAAAGGGATGAAAATGCAAGTGTTTTTGTTTAAAACAATAATCATGATTATTCGTGAATTTAC
>JAUHXB010000082.1 GCA_030427215.1 Alphaproteobacteria bacterium
TGATAAACGATTAAGGACACCAGAAATTAATAATTTGGGTGCTTTGTCATTCAACAACAACTCAAACCCTTGTTCAATACGGCCCTTTGCCCCCGTTAAAACGATGATGGCGTCATGTGGTTGTAATTCCTCATCCTTTGGCGTTTGCCATACCAGGATCGTTGCGCAATAAATAAAATACCCCAATGTTATTGCGGTTACCGCTAAAACACAGGTCATAGTGATTGATTTTAAAATAAATTTGATCATGGCATCGCCCATAAGTATCGTGCCACAACCCACCGTGTCACAAAAATTCCCAACGCTATAAAGATAAATGAAACACCAAACATATAGGCGTAAAATAACCCTAATCCGAACCCTAAATCAAGGAAGCTTATCAAATGCGATAGGGTTAAAAGAACGATGATGAGGCCAATTAAAATGCCCCATATGATCGGGCGAAGGATGCTGATTTGAAATAAGGATGCAATTTTGGATGGGGATGCGCCCATGATATGAAATAACTCGACAATTGATTTTGACGCCTTTAGTTGAGCCTTAATAATCGCGCTCAACATAATGGTGGTGAGGAAAAATATACTGACCGCCAATCCACAAAATATGAGTTTTAAATAAGTTGCGGTTTGAACAATATCTCGTTGCCAATCATTCGCGGTTTTAACAATGGCATTGGGAATGATGCGATTGATATTTCTACGAATGCGATCTTCGTTATTTTCTGCGCGGTCTGGATGCAGGGTGAGTTGAATGAATGCGGGCATGGCAATGCCAAAATCGGCCAGATCACTTATGTTCGATGTTTTCATAGTAGACGTTAAAATCACGGGATCATTTTTCAAAATCTCCATGACTTTTACTGTTTGTTTGTCAATGGTAGCCTGATCAATTAATGTTTCATCATCAATCATATAGGGTGGTAATTCGATCATCATGCTGTGATCAATATCGGCGATCCATCCGCTGGTAATTGTTTTCACAAACAGGAATCCAACCGCGGAAAAACAGGCGATGAATATCATAAACATCACCATTAACCCAACGTGGTGAAAAGATGAAAGGGGGATTAATTGTCGCGACAATGTCATCATGGGATAAGTTCCCCTGATTTAAGCGTGAGAAGGGGGTGCGGAAACGCCTTTACCAGATTTTTATTATGGGTTGCGACAACAATGGCTGTGCCTTTTTTGTTCAATTCCTCAAACAAACCCATAATTTTAAGGCCCATTTCGTCATCCAAACTGCCCGTTGGTTCATCGGCCAATAAAATTTGTGGTTTCGCAATGACGGCGCGGGCAATCGCGGCGCGTTGTTGTTGTCCACCTGATAAAAACACAGGCTTCATCTTTAAATGATCTTTCAATCCCATCCATTCGGCCATGGCGTTGACATCTGTTTTTATCGCTTTATCGCTTTCACCGCTCAGGCGTAGGGGCAGGGCGATATTGTCAAACACTGACAATTCGGGGATAAGACGGAAATCTTGAAATATAACACCAATTTTTTGCCGAATAAGCGCGCGTTTGGACCGACTTAATTTTGAAACATCCTTATTAAAAAAATGAATGTCGCCGCGGCTTGGTAATTTTCCAATATGAAGTAACCTCATCAATGATGTTTTGCCTGATCCACTTTGTCCCATAAGGTAGTGAAATGACCCTTCTTTTAAAGATAAGGATATATCGGTTAAAACCTCTGGGCCGCCATCATAACGAAGACCAACATGCGACATATTTATCATTTATTTTTGATCCAACCCAATTTGTGCATCAATAATATTTTGAAGGCTTTTGGCCTTTCGCGTTGCATTCGTAATTTGAATGGCGGTTTGATAGGCCAAATCAAATTGTTCATCTTTGACAAAAATATCATTCACCAATCCTAAGGCTTTGTTTTTAAAGGATTGAGATTGAATGGCATTGATTGATTTTATCGCCTCGTCATAATCGCCTCGCTCGGCCTGAATTTCCGCCGTTTCGCCTAATGCTTTGTTTTTTAATTCAGGCTTTGTCATGGCCAATGTTGTTTGCATGGCGTCGTTGTCTAACCCCGCAAAGGCCTGCGCCATGGCAATATAGGTATATGCAATGTCGCGTGCGCCTTCGTGAGTGATTGTTTTTGAAAAATTATCTAATTTTGAAAAGACATCTTTATATGTCTCATCACTTAGATCTTTATTGATGGCCAAAGCCATACCTATGGCACGCACCGTCATGGCCTGCGTATCCGGATTATCAATTTTTGAAATAAGCGTTACGGCCTTATCAATATCCCCATCATAGGCCAAAGACACAGCCAAATCACGGTAAGCATGGTTACGCCATCTTTTTTCAGTGATCTGCTCTATCGAGGCCTCTGTCACGGCCATAAGGCATGATGTATCATTATAATCACATGCTTGTGTCTCTGATGCGTGACCTTTTACACTCAGCATCATCATTGTTAAAAATAATATAGTGGATGTCCGTATCATCATCTCTTCCTAAAATCATAAATGAATGTCATTATAATAACGTATGATTATAGCCTGTCCACAATGTGATATCCGATTTGTTGTCCCATCCACCGTTTTTGCGCGCGGCGGGCGAAAAATGAAATGTGCCAAATGCGAACATAAATGGTTTCAAGACGAACCGTTAGACAAAAAAGAAGACACGGATGATTTTAGGGCCTCTTTAAATGAGACCTTAGATAGGGCTGATAAATAGCCTGATCAACAATCATTCCCTCAAACATTAAAATCTGATTTTAAAGACGGCTATATCACTATTATTATTGGGTTTTTGGTGGTTATTGGGTTTTTCTTTTTATATCAATCTTTCCGTGGCCCCATTCCGGTGGGGGAAGGATTGGTTTTTGATATGATTGAAGTTGAACGTATTGGAAATGATATTCACCTTGAGGGATTGATCGTTAATGCAATGAATGATGATCGCGGTGTGCCAAGTGTGAAAATAACCCAAATTTTGAATAATGATGTGAAGGGCGATTCAATCATCATTCCCATTCAAACAAAAATATTGGAAACGGGACAAAATATTCCTTTTGTAACAACTTTAAACAATATCGGCCCCGATATTCAAAATCTTCATATTGAATTTAATATGGACGAGAATAATTAATGTGAGGGATAGGTTCGGGGGAACGTATCTTTTCCTGATGGGGAATCCAATTCCGATGGTTTAACACCGCATGCGGATAGGGATAGAAAAAGTCCGATAAAAATTATATATTTCATGATCATGACTATAAAGAAATCAAAACCAAATCAAAAGCGTCTATTTGCAGCCATCTTTTTAATGTTTATTGTGACATTCGGCATGATCCAATTTGCGGTTGTTCAAAGTGAAGAAGAGATAAAAGTGCCTCTTAAAACCAATGATGATGTTGTCGAGGCCTATGAAAACGCCTTAGGCGATTGGGCGGAAATTGAGGCACAATCCGAATTTCAAAAACGAATACAAATTTTTGATGACCCTGTGACCGCGCCAGATATTGAATTCAAAAATATACTGGATCGCGATTTAACGTTAGGGGATTTTCGTGGGCAATGGTTGGTTGTCAATTTTTGGGCCAGTTGGTGCCCACCATGTATTGTTGAAATGCCAACATTGCAGGATTTACAAGACCATTATGAAGGCCAAAATCTAAAAGTTGTTGCCATCGCCTTGGACCGAAATTATACATCGGACAAATTAAGGGGTTTTATGAGCAAGCATAGTTTTGGGCCTATTGCAGCCTATTACGGGCATTGGCCTGATATCCGTGAAAAATATGATATCCCGGGTTTGCCAACAACATACATTATTTCACCAGATGGTAAGGTTATGGCCCGCTATCAAGGCGACGCCGATTGGAATGGTGCAGAGGCAAAAATGCTTATAGAAAGCTTAATGATTAAATAAATATTGACATATTTAAAAATATAGGATAAATTATCGAAATGATACCTCAAATTATAAATGCATTCATTGTCGCCTCTCATATTACGAATATGGGAACAGATTTATCTATGGAAGCTGGATATTCAAAAATTGTGGATTTTTCTGCAACTGTTTTGTTACCACCCGTCCAATCAAGCACACATTTTCTTGATCCATTGGCGGATCCGATAATAGATTCTAATAAGCCGGCCTTTATTGATGCCGTCTACGCCTTGGATGCCATTTGTGAAAATAGTGATAATTTTGTTTTAAACGAATTATGTGTTGATATTGGCAAAATTGTCGATCCAAAAGGCAATATATGCTTCGATGTATTGAATTATCCATCGAAAACAACAATGGCAGGGTGTGAGGTAACTGTTGCCCAAAACATGGCAGGTGAAATATATTCTCTCTTTAATAATTCTGCTGCCGCAGTAAAAATTACTGATCCACTTTCGTCAAATGATTACGTTTTTTATAAAATAGAAGATAAGAAGTTTGGTTTTCCAATACATAAAATGTAATTATTAAGCACGCCTTTCCTAACCAACCAGCATAATTATCAATTTTATAATTAAGGCCTTGCGATGGCTGCGGAAGATCTTTTTGTTTCTGGTTTGGATTGTTGCGCCAATGTGTATTCAATAGCACTTGTAAAATCCTGAAAAGGCTTTTCATCAATAAAAAACATAAAACTATTGTCTAAATCAAACCAACCGATGCGCTTTGATCCGTTTAGTACTCCAGCTTTCTCTAGTTCATCGAAAAACGCAGATTCTTGAAAAAAAGATTTTGATGCTAAATCATTATCAAGACCTGCGGCCTCGCTCTCAATAAATGTTATGACATCATCAATTACTGATCTTGGTGCAATTATCCATACGGGAACAAACTTGGTATCACGTGGTGAGACCCTTTGATGATAATCTGACTGAACGACTTCAACACTCGTAAGCAATTTAAACATTTCGCCGTTTTGATAATGCCTCATAAATTTTGAAACGGCTCTGGGCAGGGCGCCCATTTCAAATTTCGATGACCCCATATAATCAAAAGAAAAAAATTGATTTAATTCGGTAATGACCTCGCGGTTAAAACCAAGAGCCATATCATTAAGATTTAATCCCCCTGATGTTGAAGGGTTAAGTCGTTGTAGATGCTCGGGCTTTTTAAATGACATTTTATGTATCGTCCTGTTATTTGAAGATACTCTACAAAATTAAAAAGCCGCTGTCAAATTTTATGTTAAGCTCGTCTTTCCAAAACATGGTGTGCAAATTTTTTAAGCGTGTTTGCACGATCACCAAACACATGCAAGTGACGGCAGGCCTGGGCAACCAACATTTCGGCGCGCATGCGGGCCTGATCCTTACCCAATGTTGATACAAATGTGGCCTTACCTGCGGCTTCATCCTGATTGGCAGGTTTACCCATTTCTTCTTCATCGGCCTCAACATCTAAAATATCATCGGTCACTTGGAAGGCGAGGCCTAAATCATGGGCATATCCCCGTAATGCTTTTTTATGGGCATCGTCTGCTTTCCCTAAAATGGCGCCAGCCTCACACGCGAAAGCCATCAACATCCCTGTTTTTAGGCGTTGAAGACGGGAAATTGTCCCCACATCAAACTCTTCGGTTTCGGCAATCAAATCCAACATTTGACCACCACACATGCCGTGCCCGCCCGCAGCCTTTGCCATTGCGGTGACAAGGTGACATCTGACGCGTGGATCTTCGTGCGTTTGGTTGTCGGATAATATTTCAAACCCCAGTGCCTGCAGGGCATCGCCTGCTAAAATGGCCGTGGCTTCATCAAATTTACGATGGACGGATGGCTGTCCGCGGCGAGTATCCGCATTATCCATTGCCGGTAAATCATCATGAATAAGAGAATAACAATGAATAAATTCCAATGCCGCCGCCGCGCGTTTTGCGCGTGTTGGGTCAACATTAAATAATTTTGCCGATTGCATCACCAAAAATGGACGCAAACGCTTACCACCACCTAATGACCCATAGCGCATGGCGTCATAAAGCAACCCTTCGGC
>JAUHXB010000083.1 GCA_030427215.1 Alphaproteobacteria bacterium
GGAAAAAATGGCGATTTGGTCAATATTTTTCGTTGACCATGTGATGTTATTCGCGGCAATGGCGATGACTTGGCGGACGCCAAAACGGCCAATATTTGCGGCATTCATCACCGGATGTGTTTGCGGAATTAGGCGGGCGGAGGCAAATACCAACGCCAATAAATACGCGAAATGCCCGAAATGAAGACCTATTGCGCGAATACGTGGCAAAATTTCCGGCATCATGGTGTAGCGCATTACACCCATGGCAGACATGCCTGGCAATAAATGCACAAGTTTATTCATATCTTTAGTTACTTTATCTGATAATGCCATGCATGCTCTCTTTAATAATTCATATTGCGCGCTTAAAACGCATCCCTACATCATTATTATATAAAATTTTATCTAAATACTTCGTTAATATTACCGCATTTATTTCGGAAAATCATTAAAAAAGGCGCTTGTCGCGCCTTTTTATCTTTATTTTACTTTGGGTTGGATATCAAATTGGTGGAACGGCGGGGGTGAGCTGACCGTCCATTCCAACGTCATAATATTTTTTGGAACGTTCCAATAGTTGTCAGACGCCTTACGCCCAAAGAATAATGTCCAAAACACGATAACAATAAATAAAATCACCGAACCACCCGCCAAATAGGCACCCATGGAGGATATAAAGTTCCATCCATGATATCCCCACGTGATGGCAGATTCATATGTCTCACCGGTCATCCATGCGTGGAATTGCATCCATGTCTCACGTCCCATATATTCCGTGCGTTGCCACCATGTTGGGTTGTCGATCCCCATCACGTCCGACAATAATGGCGCGGGATAATCGATATAACGGCGTGGCATTCCTGCAAGCCCGAGGAAATGTTGGGGGAAGAATGTTAAATTCACCCCAATAAAGGTCATCCAAAAATGTACTTTCCCTAAAAATTCAGGGTACATGCGCCCCGTCATTTTCCCGATCCAATAATACCATCCTGCAAACAAGATAAACACAGCCCCAAGGGATAGAACATAATGAAAGTGCGCAACAACATAATATGTGTCATGCAACACAACATCCATTCCCGCATTGGCCAAAACAACCCCTGTCACTCCACCAACGGTAAAGAGGAAGATAAACCCAATCGCCCACAGCATCGGCGTTTTGAATTCGATTGATCCGCCCCACATTGTGGCAATCCAAGAGAAAATTTTAATCCCTGTTGGCACGGCAATAATCAATGTCGCCGCGGTGAAATAGGCCAGCGTATTCACGCTTAGACCCGTTGTGTACATGTGGTGAGCCCACACGATAAACCCAACAAATCCAATCGCGACCATGGCATAGGCCATACCTAAATATCCGAAAATTGGTTTACGCGAAAATGTTGAAATAATGTGTGACACAATCCCAAATGCAGGCAGGATCATAATATACACTTCAGGGTGACCAAAAAACCAGAATAAATGTTGGAATAATAATGGGTCTCCCCCACCTTCAGGGTTAAAAAATGATGTTCCAAAATTACGGTCGGTTAGCAACATTGTGATCGCGCCACCCAAAACTGGCACAGCCAACACAAGTAAGAATGACGTTACCAACATCGCCCAAATGAATAATGGCATTTTGTGCAATGTCATACCCGGCGCGCGCATATTAAAGATGGTTGTGATGAAATTCGCCGCTCCTAAAATAGAGGACGCCCCCGCCAAGTGAAGCGCGAAAATCGCCATGTCCACAGACATCCCCGGATGCCCGAGAGTATCGGACAGAGGCGGATAAATCGTCCACCCCGTCCCTGCGCCGACATCAACAAAAACCGACCCACAAAGAAGGAGGAATGCAGGGACCAGCAACCAAAATGAAATATTATTTAATCGCGGAAACGCCATGTCAGGCGCCCCAATCATCAATGGCACAAACCAGTTTCCAAACCCGCCAATCAAGCCGGGCATAACCACGAAAAACACCATGATCAGGCCGTGAGCGGTGATAAACACGTTCCACATCTGACCGTTCGGTGACCCGTCTTCATTCGTCATGAATTGTACACCGGGGTCTTGAAGTTCAAGGCGCATATACATTGAAAATGCACCGCCCAATATTCCCGCAAAAATTGAGAACAGGATGTATAATGTTCCAATATCTTTATGGTTTGTGGAACAGAACCAGCGTGTAAAAAATCCAGGTTGTTGATCAGCCATTTTTTAGTCTTTCTTTAAATCAAAAATCTTTTCTATCGTCCAGGGTTTGCGATGTTATCAACATCGACCTTTGGGTTTGCCTGTTTGTTTGCCGCGCTATCAGGGATTGTCGTAATCGAATTATTTTCCTTCAATGTCCCACCCTGTTGACGTACCCATGCATCAAATTCCGCGCGAGGAACGGCCTTAATTTCAATCGGCATATAGGCATGGCCCGTTCCGCAAATTTCAGAACATTGACCATAATACGTGCCCGGCTTATCAATGCGCATCCATGTTTCATTCAAACGGCCGGGGATTGCGTCTTTTTTAACCCCCGCGGCGGGCAATGCAAACGCATGCAACACATCAGCGGCGGTCACCAATAATTGAATATTTGTACCGACAGGCACAACCACGGGCGCATCAGTTGATAGCAAACGGCGTTGCCCTTTTGATTCATCGATTTGGTCTTCCGCCAAAGGATAGGCCAGAAATTCCAAACCATCATAATCCATATATTCATACCCCCAATACCATTGGTAACCCGTTGTTTTAATGGTTAATTCGGGTTCAGGGATACGGTCTTCGAAATACAATAATTTAAATGACGGAATGGCGATAATAATCAATATAATAACAGGGACAATCGTCCAGATAATTTCGATAAGCGTGTTATGCGCGAATGATGCGGGTTCAACATCTTTTTTGCGACGAAATTTGATACATGCATATATCAACAAAGCCGTCACAATAATGACAATCGCTGTAATAATCACCAACAATAAATTGTGAAAATCAACGATTTCCGCTTTCATCGGGCTGGCCGGTGACATTAAATTCAGCTGCCATGAATCGGCGTAACTTTGCCCTTTAACAACATCAGAGGCCATAGCGGGCAAGGATGTGACCATGAGAGACACTAAAAATGCAAAAAATTTCATATTTCTAAAAGATCTTTAATTATTGAATTCACTATCATAAATAGCGCATTCCGCCATTCAAGGAAAGAGCATTTATACTGGAAATTTAACGCGTGGCATGTTAAATCACCATTAAATATTAAATACAAAGGAACATGACCATGGCCGCACATCAATATATCTATGTGATGAAAGATTTATCAAAAACCTATTCTGGTGGAAAACAGGTTTTGAAAAATATCCATTTGCAATTTTATCCGGGCGCAAAAATTGGCGTTTTGGGCCCCAATGGCGCGGGTAAATCAACCCTGCTTAAAATTATGGCGGGAATTAACACTGATTATACAGGTGAGGCATGGGCCGCCGAGGGAACTAAAGTTGGGTATTTGGAACAAGAACCGCATTTGGATAATGCAAAAACCGTTATAGAAAACGTGATGGACGGCGCGGCGGATAAAAAGGCGATCCTGGATAAATATAATGAATTATGCCTTGATTACGAAAATGCCGATCCTGATGAAATGGCGAAATTACAAGACGAAATTGACGCCCAAGATCTATGGGATTTGGATCGTAATATTGAAATGACGATGCAGGCATTGAATTGCCCCCCTGCGGATGCGTCCGTTGAAAATCTCTCTGGTGGTGAAAAGCGCCGTGTGGCCTTGGCGCGTCTTATTACATCTGAACCAGATATGTTATTGCTCGATGAACCAACAAACCATTTGGATGCCGAATCCGTTGCATGGTTGCAAACCTATCTGCATGATTTCAAGGGCACGGTTGTGATGATTACGCACGACAGATACTTCCTTGATAATGTCACAGGGTGGATTTTGGAATTAGACCGCGGACAGGGCATTCCATACGAAGGAAATTATTCTGCGTATCTTGAGAAAAAAGCCAAACGTTTGGCGCAAGAATCGCGTGAAGAGGCCGCGCGTCAAAAAACATTATCCCGCGAATTGGATTGGATTCGTCAATCGCCAAAGGCACGTCAGGCGAAATCAAAGGCAAGGATTAATGCCTATGACGATCTGCTTAAACAGTCCCAACAAGACACGCAGGGCAATGCCCAAATCATTATCCCAACGCCGGAGCGATTGGGTGACACGGTTGTTGTTGCCGAAAATGTGTGTAAATCATTCGGTGATAAGGAATTGATCAAAAATTTGAATTTCAAATTACCTGCCGGTGGAATTGTTGGCATTATCGGGCCCAATGGTGCGGGTAAATCAACATTATTTAAAATGATCACAGGCGTCGAACAACCGGACAGCGGAACATTAACAATCGGTGAAACCGTTGATATGGGATATATCGACCAATCCCGCGACAGCTTGGATGACAATAAAAATGTATGGGAAGAAATATCGGGCGGTAATGATGTTTTGAATTTGGGTAAAATTGAAAAACCATCCCGCGCGTATGTTGCGTCATTTAATTTCAAAGGATCCGACCAACAGAAAAAAGTCGGCACATTGTCGGGCGGGGAACGCAACCGTGTTCACCTTGCCAAGATGCTGCAAAAAGGGGCTAACCTCCTCCTCCTTGATGAACCAACAAATGATTTGGACACGGAAACATTGGCAGCATTGGAAGAATCTCTTGAAAAATTTGCGGGATGTGCGGTTGTGATTTCTCACGACAGGTGGTTCCTTGACCGCCTTGCCACACATATTTTGGCCTATGAAGGCAACGGCCATGTCGAATGGTTCGAAGGTAATTTCGAAGATTACGAACGCGATAAAGAACGCAGAGGCGTGAAGGCGGCTTAGGAGAAATTTAAGTGTGGGATCAATTTTAAATACTATAGGCGTGTCAAATGCCAATACTTCATTGGATCTTGGCCACCCCACATGAGCTGATCTCCCATTACCTTTGATTCTTCGCTCAAGAAATTCGATGTAGAAGGGTTACTAGTACTCTCTTGATGCAGCTTGTTGATCCATTGGTTCCATTCCGATGCGACTCCACTCATGTAGGAATCTTTATCAAAACTGTAAACGCTAACGGGCTTTCCGGCTTGTCCCGACTTCAAAGTGACATAAGCATCATCGCCAAAGCCTTCGCCAGTATTTGCATACACAAATGAATCATAGCGTCTTTCTAATGCCCATTGTCTGAGTTTCATCATCAGATAAACCCACACATATTCTTGTGTTGCGGCGACATTAAAATCTTCACCAATTGCCATAGAGCGAGATTTGCGTTTCTCAAATTCTTTTTTTGCAAAAGGATTGTTACGAACGTAATTGCGCATATTTTTTAACTCAGCAGTGGATAAATTTAAGAAAACGTCATGCGGATAAATAATATCTTCAAAAGGGGCAAACAGTCTTTTAAGTGATTGTTTCTCCAGTTCTGATAGTTGATCACTGCCTTCAAAGGCGGCTAGGCCAGCACTTCCAATAGGGTCATCTTCCCAAGCATCCTTTAAACGCAGTGGGTTTTTAGCCTCAATTTCAAAGCATTCGATTTTTGCCGATGCAAGATACGCAATAAAATCCTGTAATATGCTATTGGGCTCGCATCTTTCGGTTGGATTATAGTGATAATCAAAGCGTATAAAGTCGACACCATCAAACCCTAATCTATTTTTTGTCATGAACATGCTATTTAATCGTCGAAACGATGTCTGCAATTCTCCAAAATGCTTTAAAACATCATCAGATTTTGTGTTTGAAAAGGAGCTATGATATAATTTCATAATAGGATTTATAATTTAAACAAAAGCTTATGTCAATAAAAAAATAGGGTGAAATAAGGATTATTTTGAGCCTGTTTGTTACTGAACTTTGATGAAATTAATGAATAGCTCTAAAAAAGGGACTAAAACTTAGTCCCTTTTAATTAGAAAATTATGCGGCTTCTTCTTTTGCC
>JAUHXB010000084.1 GCA_030427215.1 Alphaproteobacteria bacterium
CTCTGGTACCGTTAAACGCGTAAGAATATGATCTGCATCCTCGATACGATCATCCAATGCAACGCATCCATCAATTTCTGCCCCTGCGGCACTATCAATTGGTGAATCGCCAAACATAACCGTTTGTAGACCATGAAAGCGTGAATGATTAGCAATATCGCGCGCGCAATCTGGTTTCTTATACCCTATCGGTGTATTTTCAACACAATCATAGCTTTCGGCAACAGCATTAAATTGTAAACATACCCCTTGTTCTTTAATGGCCAACCTTCCAATTTGTGTTGCGATTTCTTTTAATCGAGGGTCTTCACCACCCCAATTTAATCCCATACGTGTTTGTTTGGTTTCAACAATGATGCGGTTTTTATCCGCTATATTTTCTGGCGTATGTTCCTGAAAACATCGAATACCCGCCGCTTTAACCGCGGCAATTGCAAAATCAACCATGGCCGATATATCGGCATGAGGCGATATTATCTTTGCGTCCGCCAAATCCCGAGAATCATCCAATAACGTTACCGCCCCACCTTCGGATATAATAGGGAGATACGGCGCCATTGGATGCAGCAAACGCATGTCATTATCACTGAACAACGATATAGACCCGCCTGTCAGATCGTATAATCGCCGTGCAATCATTGTTTGTTCTAGTGTGAATTTGTGTTCATTTGGCTTAACCAAGCACCCATCAACATCAAAAAGACATCCCATCTGTGCTGGGTCTATATTTCTTGCTTTTAAATCATCTACTAAATTTGACATATCATTTTTATATTATGTTTATTTTTAAAAGTCAATTTAATTTTTACTAGATTTTAATGCCTAAAGGCAATAGAAAAATAGAAAGTTATTAACAAAGGCAGGATAAAATATGCGTATTGGAATTGATTTTGGCGGAACAAAAACCGAAGTGGTGGCTCTTCATGCCAGAAATGGTAAGGAATTATATCGCCACCGCGTACCAACAAAAAAAAATGATTACGATGCCACAATCAAAACAATGGTCGACCTTATCCTCACTGCCGAAGATCAAACGGGACAGGCAGGCACAGTTGGAATATGCGTTCCAGGCCCCATTTACACCTCAACAGGCTTAACAGGATGCCCCAATACACCTTGGATCAATGATCGCCCTTTTAAAGCCGATTTGGAAAAAGCCTTAGGCCGACAAATCCGTATTGAAAATGACGCCAATTGTTTTGTTGTATCCGAGGCCACAGACGGCGCAGCGGCAGGCAAAAATAATGTGTTTGGTATGATTATCGGCACAGGGTGTGGCGGCGGTTTTTACATTAATGGTCAGGTGGTGAGCGGCCTAAATGGTTTGGCGGGAGAATGTGGACATGTGCCCCTTCCCTACCCCCGAGTGTATGCCCCCAATGGCATTAACAGCGACTTTAAAATCTCTGGTGACAAACCACGCGAAGGCCTCCCCATCTATGAAACACATGATAAATCATGGTCGGAATATCCTGGCGAGCCGTGGAAAAGAGGTCATTGCGGAACATGGGAGACATGGATTTCGGGCACTGGGTTTAAAATGGATTATCATCGTGTGACGGGCGAAGACTTATCAACCCATGACATCATTGAAAATGCCGTTCGTAACGAGAAAAAGGCCTTAGCCGCCTTTGAACGCTATTGCGACCGCATGGCACGATGTTTGTCATTTGTGATCAACCTGATCGACCCAGAGGTCATTGTATTAGGTGGTGGGATGAGCAATGTTGACCAGATTTATAGCGCCGTTCCAAAACTTTGGGGTAATTACGTGTATGCAGATGAGGTCCTGACAAAATTGGTTCCCCCACGCCATGGCGATTCATCTGGTGTTCGCGGCGCAGCATGGTTATGGCCTAAGGAAGAATAGCAGGAAAAAATTTTCTTATTTTATTTCTTTGCTCAATAGTCGTTACAAGGTTATCAATTTCAATATTAAACTCTGTTGCAAGAATTGTAAAAACAGCATCAAGAATTCCGTTCGATGTTTTAAAGTAGTCACCCCCAGAAGATTTAAATACTTTATCACTGTAGGAAGGGTATTTTACAAATGCCTTGCAATAATGTTCAAGCTCAACGCCTTTTTGTAACCCAATATTAATAGACACAACCGTAGCAAGAAGAAAGTCCCTTGATTGCTGATCTATATTGGCATCTATTGCAATAGAGTTGCAGGTACCGTCCTTATTTAAATTAACCTGCAAAAAAACGTCAGTCTTCCCAACACATAACTTGCGCCTGAAACTACCTGCTTCGCCATCAAGTGACGAAGCATTATACCAGCTATGCCTTACGGCTTTAGTCATAAAAATCTATTTAACATTTAAACTTTATAAAAACAACTAAAATCTCTTCCCCTCAAAAAAGTCTTTTAATAATAATGAACACTCACGCTCCATCACGCCGCCTGTCACTTCGGGTTTGTGGTGGCATTGCGGATGGCTGAAAATCTTCGCGCCGTGATCCACCCCGCCTGATTTTGGATCATAAGCCCCGAAATAGACACGCCTGATCCGCGCATTCGATATCGCCGCGGCACACATGGGGCATGGTTCCAACGTCACATATAAATCATGATCGGGAATGCGTTGCGTCCCTAATTCCGCGCATCTTTCCCGAATAACATTGATTTCCGCGTGGGCGGTGGGGTCATTATTCTTAATTGTTAAATTCCCTGATTCCGTAACCATATTCCCCTTATCATCCACCAATACTGCACCAACAGGAATCTCGCCATTATCTTTTGCAATCATTGCCTGTTTGATTGCGGCATCCATTGGTGATAGAACATGATCCATGGATGATAATGTACACAAAGGCGATAGAATTGCCAAGGTTATGGCGCGGGCGGGATTATGTTCCCGCCGTGATGCCGAACGATGGATTGAGGCCGGACGCGTCAGCGTGAACGGCAAGGCGATTGTGTCCCCAGCGCTCAATGTTTTGCCATCCGATAAAATCATTGTTGATGGTAAGCCTGTGAATAAAGAAGGTATGCGCGAACCGCGCCTGTTCCGATATCATAAACCTGCGGGATTGGTCACAACACATAAGGACGAACAGGGTCGCCAAACAGTTTTTGAATCTCTGCCCCCTCACCTGCCCCGCCTTATATCCGTTGGACGATTAGATTTGAATACTGAAGGATTATTGCTCCTCACCAATGATGGGGAGCTGTCACGCTTTATGGAACTACCCTCAACCGGATGGATTCGCCGTTATAAAGTCCGAGCCTATGGCCATATTTCACAAGAACGACTGACCGATCTTGCAAAGGGTGTCACCATTGAGGGTGTCAAATATGCAGGGATCGAGGCCACATTGGAAAAACAACAAGGCGACAATGCATGGATGACGATAGCATTAAAGGAAGGCAAAAACCGCGAAATTCGTCGTGTTTGTGAATATCTTGGCCTTCGCGTGAATCGCCTAATCCGTCTGTCATACGGCCCATTCCAATTGGGGAATTTACCCGAAGGCACAGTTGAAGAAATCAAGCTCAAGGTTATGAAAGAACAATTAAAAGGGTTTTTTCAATAATATGCGCATCACATCGGGGACATACAAAAACAGACGATTATTCGTTCCTGATGGAAAATTTGTTCGCCCCACATCCGACCGTATGCGCCAATCTATATTCAATATCCTTCGCCATCCCAAATGGGCGCCTGATTTTTCATTAGACGGCGCGCATATTGCCGATTTATTTTGCGGAAGCGGATCGTTGGGTTTGGAAGCCCTGTCCAACGGTGCCAAACATTGTGTATTTGTTGATCAGGATGTGAAGGCCGTGACAAATAACACGGGGTTTTTGGATGATGATGATTTTGAAATTATAAAATCATCTTTGCCAAAGGTAAGCCGCCTACCCACCAAACAATTTGATTTGGTGTTTATGGACCCTCCATACGATCAAAATTTGGTTGAACCAACAATTCAGCTTTTGATGAACAATAATCATTTAGCGAATGATGCGATTATCGTGATCGAAACCGAAAAAGGGCTGAACCTCAATATCGATTTGGAATTGATGGATAAACGCACGCAATCAAATTCCGACTTGTGGATGTATCGTTGCCAATAGATCACGGCACAGGTAACATAAACACATGATCCAATATGTTTCCGTTGATAACATTATACGCCTTATTCATGATAGAGGCATTGAATCTCTGATTACCGATATCGCAAACGCCATCGAAGATGATTTCATAAGATGGGAAGAATTTGATAAACAGCCCCGCATTCCCGCCCATTCCGACCGCGGTGTGATTGAATTAATGCCGACCAGCGATTTTGACACTTATGGTTTCAAGTATGTGAATGGACATCCGCTTAATCACGAATTGGGAAAACAAACCGTCACAGGCTTTGGCGTTTTAGCGGATATGGAGAGCGGTTATCCTTTCTTCCTATGCGAAATGACAATCCTGACCGCCCTGCGCACCGCCGCAATGTCGGCATTGGTGGCAAAGCATTTAGCCAGAGATGACAGCGCAATCATGGCAATGATCGGCACAGGGTGTCAGGCGGAATTTCAAGCCTATGCGTTTAAGGCGTTATTAGGTATCAAGCATTTAAGAATTTATGACACTGACCCTGCTGCAATGGATAAATTTGAAAAGAATATGGAGAGCCACGGATTTACGATTGAACGATGCACCGATACGTTTGAGGCCGTTAAGAGGGCCGACATCATCACAACATGCACGGCGGATAAAAAACAAGCCAAAATCTTGACCGAAAATATGATTGGGCAAGGTGTGCACATTAACGCCATTGGTGGTGACGCCCCTGGCAAGACAGAATTGGAAAAATCAATCTTGATGAAATCCGATATTTTTGTCGAATATCCAGACCAAACATGGATTGAAGGCGAAATTCAGCAATTGGATAAAGACCACCCCATGACCGAAATTTGGCGTGTTTTTGACGGTCAAACAGAGGGAAGAACATCAAAAGGGCAAATCACAATTTTTGATTCCGTTGGGTTTGCGATAGAGGATTTTTCCGCCCTGCGCGTTATTCAAACACTAACAGAAGACAATGATTTCTCAGAGGACATTAATCTGCTCGCCCTTCCCGATAATCCCAAAAATTTATTTGGAATGATATAATTATTTCTTCCCGATTTTTGACGCTGGCCTGATAGGTCTAATTTTACGGGTTTTATCATTGGCCAAGATATTTTCGATGTTATCCAAATTTTCGGCTAACTTTTCATTGAAACCACCTTGTTTGACAATGCCCTCACGCGGAATAAGACCCAAGCGAACCGCGATTTCCTGATACGATTCAATGGTCGGTGTAAAAATTTTGTCTGTTTTTAAATCTATCAGGCGCATTGAATCTGGAGATATTTCATCCATAATCATCAAATACAACTCGCCATAACCACCATAAAGACGACCAATTTCCAATTGAAAATCAACCAGCTTCATATCCAACCCGCGCATCATCCCATTCAAATAATCATTGGTGCGATAGGCAATCGTGATTGATTCTTCCATTTCGATAGGGTCAGCCCATTGGAAGGCCACAATATGGTCTTCGGTGACAAGCGTATAATCTCCTGGCTTTTTCTTATGATAAAATTCGATCAATGGACGTGGCAATACTGTTCCCTCGTCAATACCTAACCTGCGAGACAGTGACCCCGCGGCGATATTGCGTACGCGCATAATAATCGGCATGGGTTCAACAGCGCGGACTTCCTGTTCACGCATATTCAATGATCTTATAAAATGCGTTGGCAGGCCAATTGATTCAAGACATGTCATCAAATGCGCTGAAATACGATTATTCAATATCCCTTTACCAGAAATGTCCTTTTGCACTGGCCCTTCCCACACGCGAAGACTATCTTCGAAACTAAGAATCACAGGCTTTTCCGCCTCTGCGCTCAATAATGATTTCGTTGTTCCAGATACTGTTTTTTTATAACCCGTCTTTATCATAACAGCC
>JAUHXB010000085.1 GCA_030427215.1 Alphaproteobacteria bacterium
AAACAAATAAAGTTTGGATTATGATTTTTTTTCGCGATGAAAGGTTCGCGAAGTTGATATTTCGGACATAAAATAACGACGCAGGATTTACGAGGATTTTTATTCCTTTATATCAAACGACACACCGCATCCGCATGATGACGATGCGTTGGGATTGATAACCTTCATAATTGATCCACTAAGCGACGTTTGATAATCCAACGTTGATCCCTCAAGGTAAGGCATTGAAACAGCATCAATAACGATTTTCATTCCGTCCTTTTCAATCACAATGTCATCATCAGCGATATTATTGTCCATTTCCATTTTATATTGAAACCCCGAACATCCACCGCCTTCGACGGTTAGGCGAAAACAATAATCATCCGATAATTTCTGTTGTGCGATAATATCGGCAATACGAAAGGCGGCGTCTTCTGTGACTGTAAAATTACTCATCTTTTAATAGATATAAATTTATAACCGCGTTTGTCCAGTAATTCTATGATTTGATCATCAGTAATGTTCGTTTCATCCGTAGACTGAACCGTGATGGTTTGGTTTTCTAAATCAACAGAGACATTATTAACGCCTTCGAATTCATGAAACGCATCTGTAACCATTTCAACACATGCCTGACAGGTCATGCCCTCGGCCTGAACCACAAATTTTTTTGCCATGACGGGCATAGATAAAAATAATGCGAAGATAGTGATTAGTAATTTAATTTTCATGGTTATCAGGATGCCACCCCCAACGCCAAATGTCGAGAGAAACGATTTCGGGTTCAACGCCATTATCGTGAAACCAGCTATCAACCGCATATTTTTGGCCTGTATCTTTTTCGGTGATGACGGCGGTGCGGTGGGGGCCCAATCGTCCAGAGAGGATGGGCGGTCGAGATGTTAGGGCATTCACATCATGAAACTCTAATAAACCCATTTGATCCAATAACATCAGATATGTTGTTGTGTTTGTACTTTCATCGACACAATCATGTTGCATGTGACCGAGCTTTAAATATGTCCCTGCGACATCTTTATCTGTGCCTATTTTATCACCAATAATATTTTCGAAATAGGCGATTGATTTCTTAATGTTTTGCTTTTCAATATCTTTGCTACTATTTGTTTTAAATATATTTCTTATGATTTTAATTTCATCTGTAGACAGTGAAGAATGGTCAATTTTTGTGCATCCATAGGATCGGCAATGCGGAAAATTATCTAATGTTGGTTGATTAATATTCAAATGTGAATAAACCATGTCGGGGGTGGTTAGCCCAGAGCATGCAAATAATCCGCAGGATAAGAAGATGCACAATTTACTGTATGAACGCATAAAGTTCATCAAATGACTTTCTGGTTTTTGTGACTGAAATTGAACCATTTTTCATCATCATGATTTCTGCTGCGGGTGGTCTCAATTGGTATATGGTGCTCATGCTTTGGCCATAGGCTCCCGCTGATATGATTGCTAGAATATCGCTTTCACGGGGTTCGGGCATGGGAATGTTGTTGGCGAAGATATCACCGCTTTCACATACGTTTCCAACAACAGTCAGATTATTAGTGGTGTCACGGTTTTGAGCGATCGCTGTAAGGTTTATGATTTCGTGATAAGACTGGTATAGGGCTGGCCTGATCAAATGGTTGAAGCCTGTATCTGTTCCAATGAAAATTGTTTTTCTCTCTGGTTTTATCATCGTGATTTTTGTGAGTAAGCATGTGCTTTCTCCAACTAAAAACTTACCAGGTTCAAATCGATAGTGAAAATCATCGGATTGTGTTGCTGCGAAATCATTCATAATAGGTAAAGCCGATTTGGCCCAATCGCCAATATTAATTGGGTCTTTGTGAGTGTTGTAGCGAATGCCAAAACCACCACCAAAGTTGACAAAGTCTAATTGATTTGAAAATTTTAAAGTTCGTTCTAAAACACCCTGAATGCCTGCAATAAAACTATCCTTTTCGTAAAATCCGGATCCTATATGTGCGTGAATACCAATAATTTTGAGGTTGTGATTATTGATGATCTTTAGCGCTTCATCATGATCTTTATCGCTTATGCCGAATTTTGTGTCCTCGCCGCCTGTGACAACAAAATCACACTCGCCCGCACCGATATCGACATTCAAACGAAGTGCACATGATGCCCCTTTGTGGTTTTCGCCAAACCGACGCAATTCAGATATTGACCCGATATTCAAAATAACCCCTTGATCATGAACGAAATTTATCTCGTCAGTAGAGCAGCTATTGCCTGTAAATAGGATGTCTTTTGCCTTAAATCCTATCTTTTTACCCAATAGAACTTCGTACGGTGCAACAGTGTCTAATCCGTCGATGCCAGCATTTTTTAATGCATTAAGGATTCCAATATTATAGTTTGCTTTCATCGCATAAAATATTTTGACGCGATTGCCGAAGGTGGATTTTAACAAATCGACTTTATGGTGGAGGTGATTTTCGTTTGTAAAATAGACTGGTGTCGAATCCGCCTTTGTAATCGCACTAACGGCTTCATCATATGATGGAACAAAAGGTTTCATAGTTTATATCTCTATAATAATGGGTGTGTGGTCCGATGCTTTTTCCCATCCACGCGGGGTGCGGTCGATGTGACAGTCCTGCAATCGGTCTGCAATTTCGGGTGATAATAAAAAATGGTCTATGCGAATGCCCTTATTTTGAGGCCATGCCCCGGCCTGATAATCCCAAAAGCTGTAGCAATCGGCCTCATAGGGGTGAATCATG
Organism: Alphaproteobacteria bacterium; assembly: GCA_030427215.1. Classification (GTDB taxonomy): domain Bacteria; phylum Pseudomonadota; class Alphaproteobacteria; order Micavibrionales; family UBA1664; genus UBA1664. The sequence goes on from JAUHXB010000085.1 coordinate 2,736, forward strand.
CGATAGGCATCATAAAGACCAATATTTTTCATGGTGCGCCATAAATCCCAACTTTCCTGTCGGAAGAGGGCGTCACCTTTCCATGCCTGCGGGTCATGACAATCGATATCCATAGGAATAATATTAAAATCACCGCCAATTAAAAATGGAATTTGTTTTTGAAACAATGAATTAAGGTGATATATTAATTTTTTAGTCCAATTTAATTTATAAGGATATTTTTCACTATCGACCGGGTTTCCGTTCGGACAATAGACATTGATCATGCGAATGCCGTTAATTTCAACATCCAAAAAACGCGCTTGTTCATCGCCTTCTAAAATTTCATCAGATATCACCGTGATGGGATATTTTGAGGCGATGGCCACGCCATTATATGTTTTTTGTCCATTGATGGTGAGGTGGTATTCGCGATCTTCAAAATCCGATTTTGGAAAATTGTCTTCAACCCCTTTTAATTCCTGCATGAATAAAATATCGGTTTGCGTGTCATCCAACCATTTTAAAACATGGTCTTTTCGCGCTTTTATTGAATTGACGTTCCACGATGCGATTTTCATGACATATGGTTAGCACAGCTTTAAATCAACGCCCATCGAAATTTTCCAAAATTGGCCATTGCCCTTGGGCGACATTTAAAAGCGTTTTTGGTTCTAAGCCCATTTGAATTTGATAGATCCAATAATTGGTCACAACCCGCTCAACAAAAGCCCGCGTTTCGGATGAGGGAATGAGTTCAATGAATAATAATGGATCATCACTATTTAATTCTTTTTTCCAACGGCTTAATTTTCCAGGGCCAGCGTTATAGGCAATCGCCATAGAAAAAAGATCATTTTTCACAACGTTTAATGATTTTAAATGGTTTAAATATTGAGCGCCAATGTCAATATTGACTTTTGGATAGTTTAATAACCGCTGTCCCTCGTTTGTTTTGAATTCAGAATTGTTAGTTATAAAGGCCGCCGTTTCGGGCATAATTTGCATCAATCCGCGCGCACCTGTTTTATTATATGCGGTTGGTTGAAAACGAGATTCCTGTCGGATAAAGGCATTGATTAAGGCTTTGTCCTCAAGCTCTTTTGTCCATGATGAAATAGGGAATAATCCCCCATCGTAAAACGCACCGCCATCTTTTGTGAGGATAGATGAAAATCGCATTGCATATCCAGCCAGATTATAATGATTGGCGAATGCAATTGCGGCGGTGGCAAGCGCCTCATTATTTTTAACAGGCAGATTATAAAGCTCTGTTTCGGCCGAAGAAATACGCCCAACATGAACAAGTGCAAGGGCGCGCGCACCCGCGGGATAGCGGTATAATATATCTGCTTGATCGACTGTCCATGTTGGCATGTCCCAATCAAAATCAAATGGCATGTCGCCTATGGCGCGTTCCATTGCCTTCATCGCAATCAACCCATAAAAGGTCCTTTGATTTTCAATGGCCTTGCCCAGCAAAGGGACAACTTCACGATTTAAACCCGCGCGGGTGGCGGCCCTTGCCCCCCAATAGGATGCGGCGGATACAGTCCATGGGGATGCGTATTGCGCATTGGATGCGGTTGTAAAATATTGTGTGGCGGCAACAAAATCGCCTTCCATCCATGCAGTTAAACCCGCAACCCATCCGGCTAATGGCGCTTGATCAGACACTCTTAAGGCTTTGAGAGCCGTTGTTCTGGCCTTGTCTAATTTTTTCAAATACATGTAATGTGCGGCGATTTTGGATAAAATCTGCGCTTTATCGATATCGTCAATATAAGATTGCGACCGATGTTTGTTGAAATAGGAAAGGGCCACGGTTACTGCTCCGCGATCTAAATAATCTCTAATTTTTTGATTAACCAACCGCAATTCATATCGTTGTGATCTGTTGTAGGTGTTTGAAATATATTTAGAACCGTTTGAAAAATAACGAAGCTCCACCATTGTGCCATTCACCTGCGATTGGTATGTGCTTTGTTTTGCGTCAATAAAGCGTGATTGCGGGTGATCGTTATACAGGCGTGACCACGATTTAATATCTTCAAAAGAGGATGGATATTCTGGACTTAAATATCGTTGAGCCAATACATGTCCCATTAAAATTGGATTATCAATTTTTTCTATAAATTGATCCGCTTGGTCCCATTGATGTTTTTGTTGAAAGTCAAAAATGATCTTATAGTTTTGAATATCCTGATGTGATACTGGTTTTAGATCTGATGAAGGAGCCAGTATATTTTGGCTTTTTTGTTTTTTTGGCGTTGCCTGAGCCCCTTTTTGCGACCCTAAAATCGGTTTTGACATCGGTATAGGAGGGGATGCCATAACAGAATGATTAAACGCCATCATGATTAAAAGTAAAATTATTTTAGCCATGAAGATGGGCCTTTAACATCAACATATCCTGCCAGACTTTTTTCTTTTGCAGTGGTGTGCGTAATAAAAACGCGGGGTGATAGGTCGCAATGGCCTTTATCGTCTCATCATAATCATGGGTTTTTCCACGCAGGCGGGAAATAGATTCTTTTGATTGAAAAAGTGTTTGTGCCGCAATACCCCCGCATAAGACAAGCATATCGGGATTAATGAGTTCAATGTGACGTTTAATAAATGGATGGGCAATGTCCATTTCTTCCTTTGTCGGGGTGCGATTTCCAGGGGGACGCCAATTGAGGATATTGGAAATATACAGGCTATCGCCCCTGTTCAAATTGATACAATCAAATATCTTATCCAATAATTGCCCTGACACACCGACAAATGGTTTACCTTGGCGGTCTTCATCCGCGCCAGGGGCCTCGCCAATCACCATGATTTTGGCGTCTGGGTTGCCATCGGCAAAAACAATCTGTGTTGCCGTTTTTTTAAGCGACAACCCATCAAAATTTTGAATAGCACTTTTGAGGTCGTCCAATGTTTTAGCACTTGCCGCCAAGTCATTGGCTTGTTTAATAATGTCGGCGTGAGGCTGGATGGTGTTTTTATTGTTTGCGCTCTTATCATCATTCTGGCGAAGGCTAGAATCCATTTTTTTACTTTGGATCTCGACCTGCGCTTCCATAACGCGGTTGCTGGATATCTCATAACGATTATTCGGCTCGTCCATTAAGGCGTTAGTCACACCCGCATCAACTAAAAAATCCAGAGCCTGAGCGTAGGGGTTATGCATGTTTTCTTTTTAAACCACGA
>JAUHXB010000086.1 GCA_030427215.1 Alphaproteobacteria bacterium
TATTGCCGAAGTGATGCAATCATTAGGGCCCGATTCAAAATTATCACAAACCCAAAAAGAACAGCTCTTTGAAACGGTTGGCGAGATTATCACACTTAAAAATCTTATGAATACGGGCACGTTACCTGAAGGGCAAGTGCGCCTAGAAGCCATGATTGCAGAAACGGCGAATAAAATTGCTGATTTATTACTCGATGGTTTAAATCAAAAAATGGTTTCCCCTGCCATTACCGAATTTGTTCATCAAATGCTGGCCGATGTCGGGGCGCAGTATGATATCGCTGGGCTATCCGAAAAGATGGTTAAGATTGAAGGGCGAATGGACCCTGAATCATATTTGCAAGATTCGATTGCAGAGATGATCTTACAACTCAATGACTTGATGGAATCGCAAGACCTTTCCGATGAAGCCAAGGCCGAGATCGAAGCATTGATAGAAAAGATGGAATTAGCAGCAGAAAACGGTGAGCCCCTTCCCCGCGATGTGATGAAGGCATTGGATAATTTAGGCGAAACATTTCCAGATATTCATTTGCCACAGGCCTTTGTTGATTCACTCGATACTCTGAAAGATGCCAATATTGTCATGAAGGCCGAAACACTCGGCATTTCTATTGATCAAGTTCAATCGATTGAAAGCGCGATCGAAACATTAGAAACACAATTGCAAGAGTTAAACAATCAAGACAGCCCATCAGAAGAAACGACATTAGAGATCGAAGCGCTCATCGAAAAATTAACGGCCTTTTCTGATGAAGGGATAGCATTGGATAGAGAGACGATAAAGTCTTTGGAAAATATTGCGGAAACTTTCCCAAATTTAGATTTCGGAGATGATTTCCAAACTGTTATCGAATCTGTGCAAGAAGCAAACCTGACAGTAAAGGCCGATAATTTAGGTATTTCTGTTGAAGAGTTAAAACAGCTGGAAACGGCGATTGATGCACTTGATACGCAATTGCAAGACATCATAAGCAATGAAGCAAGTACGCCTGAAGATATTGCAGAGATTGAGGCCTTAATCGAAAAATTAACGGCCTTTTCTGATGAAGGGATACCATTGGATAGAGAGACGATAAAGTCTTTGGAAACTATTGCGGAAACCTTCCCTAATTTAGATTTTGGAGATGATTTCCAAACGATTATAGAATCGGTTCAAAACACAAATTTAACAGTAAAGGCCGATAATTTAGGCATTTCTGTTGAAGAAATAGGACAGCTGGAAAATAATGTTGAATCACTCAATTCACAATTAAAAGATCTGGTTGAAAATGAGTCTATAACGGCGAAAGATATTGCCGCAATAGAAACAATCATTCAACAAATTGAGCAAGGTTCTATTGAACAAAGTGATTTGAAAATTTTACAAAACTTTGGGATAGACCCCTCTCTGCCTTCACCTGAACCAAAGAATATTGTGCCATTTATTCCGGTATCTGATGGGGGTGCAGAACCAGTGATTGATCAAAAATCACTAACACTTCCTGAACCAATGCCAATTGAAGCGGAAGCTGATCCTCAACCTATAAAGATTACAATAGAGGATAATCAAAGCCCAGATATCGAAGATGTCTTGCCAGAAACTCAACCAGAGGACGATAAACCCGAAGATGACGGCCCAATAATAGAAAAAGATGGCCCTGATGAAATAGAGCCAGATGAGATCGAACTGAAAGACCCTGACATCCCGGTCCCACCTGGTGGGGACGATGAAACTCCACGTCAAGAGGATCAACCTGCACCCGAAAATCCCTCTGAACCCGACCACTCAGCGGAGCCGAAAAATGATACGCCTGATCCAACGTCTCATATTTGTTTGTGCGATAAATTTAAAAAGGTTGCTGATCAAACAAAATCTCTTGATGAACTTAAGGTGGCTATGAAAGCTGAGCTTGGTAATCCAAATATGACAGATAGAGAATTAAATGACACATTTATTAAAAATATAAGCAATCTTTCGGAAGATCAGAAGCAATCTTTAATTATGGATGTTGCAAAAGAAGATTTTGGTGGTGACGTTAATAAAGCGGAAAGTCATTTAGAAGGATTAGAAAAACTTCAAAAAATTGATCAAGCCAAAGAATCCCACACACAAGCAGAAAAAAATGCAAGAGATGCAGAAAGAGCAAAACGGTTTGAAATTGTAGAAGGCGAAAAAGGCAAAACACCTAAAGAAATCTTTAAACCTAAAGGATGCCCTGAACATGGTGATGGAGGATGCCCCGATGGGTCACATGGTACCAAAACGAAACCAAGTAATAATAAAAAATCTGCGCGAGAAAGACGATTAAAAAGATAGACATATTTTCAATCGTCTGTTATACGTATTTAAAAAGGAGTTTGTAAAAATGACACATATGGTTATTAAAGGGGTGTACCCTATCACCGATGAAAATGAAGATTTATTTTTTGATCTTTGGGATGAAGATCACGCTGATCCGGTCAAAATAGGGGAATTAATGAGTGGATCACATCAAGAAATGAGAAGGGTTGATGATCCAAAAAAGCCTTATTGTCCTGACCCTTTAAATCACCCAAATGAAGAATTATGGATGTGGGAAGATAATTCAAAACCACGGAATCCTGACAACATGGTTGCCGTTAAAGTTAATGTGGCACAAAATAGTCCAGAAGAATTTACAGAAGATCCACAAAAATGGATTATGGGGAAATCTTCATTTACAATAATTGTTTATAAAAGATCTTGTTGTCCTGAATGGAGTGTTATGTTGTGTGCAGAGTTTGAAGATGGATGGGAATTTGTTATCAAGGATAGCGCAAGAGGAACGCATGATAGTGCACGTCAATATTACGCTGATAAGGTTGATCACGACACAACTGGTCACGTTTTAGAGCATGAGTACGGTCATGTTCTAGCTGGCGACAGCGAATGTCGTCATACGCATAAGCCTCGAATAGGATAAAAACTAAAAAATATTAAAGTTGTAATCAAAATATCACCAAGGTAATTTTTGTATGAACCGAACTATTTTCCGTGTTTTATCGCTGAAGAGTGACGGCGTATAATAGGCCCCTGCAGCGCGTTTGTTAATCTCGCCAAGTGTTGGATAGGCGACGATTGTGGATGTCATTGCACCGATTTTCATTTTTTGTGAAATCGCCAATCCCCACACCGCGATTAATTCACCGGCATGCGGCCCAACGATAGATGCACCGAGGACACGGCCTTTTTTATCCGTTATAACGCGGGCTTGTCCATCCATGGTTTTTTCGGCGATAGCACGGTCATTTTCATTAAAATGCCATTCCACAATCTTAATTGAATCGCCATATTTTTCGCGCGCAATATCTTCGGTCAAACCAACCTGGGCCAATTCGGGATCTGTATATGTAACCCAAGGCAATGCAGCATAATTAACCTTCGCAGGTATTTTGAAACAAATTTGTTTGATGAGTAACCCCGCATGATATCCCGCAACATGCGTAAATTGAGGACCACCCGCAACATCACCAATGGCATAGATGTGTTTTTGCGATGATTGTAATTTATCATTCACGATCACACCACGACGGTCATATTTCACGTTCGCATTATCCAAACCCAAATTATCACTATTGGGTTGGCGCCCCGTTGCGACCAAAATATGTGATCCCTTCACAGTGACCTCTTTACCATTATGGTCACCAATAACAGAATGCGTTTTAGCGCCGTGTTTAACCTCTGAGATCGAGAAATTTTCATACAGTTCAACACCTTCTTTAATCAAAGCCTGACGCACAACCTCAACATTTTTTTGATCATCTCGTGGCAAAATACCACCCATGTCAAATACGCTAACTTCGCATCCTAAACGACGATGCGCCTGCGCCATTTCCAAGCCAATTGGGCCGCCACCAATAATGAGGAGATGATCTGGTTTATCGCGCAACTCAAAAATGGATTCATTGGTTAAAACTTTTGACTCATCAATGCCTTTGATAGGGGGAACGAACGCGCGTGAACCTGTTGCAATCACGAATTTTTTGGCCTTAATGATATGGTCGCCTGCCTTGATTGTATGGCTATCAACAAATTCACCAAATTCACGAATGACATGAACCCCCAATCCTTCAAATCGTTCTTGGGAATCATGAGGGGCGATTGTGCCAATGACGTCAAACACATGGTCCTTCACGGCGGAAAAATCGATCTCTGGCTCATGCGCTTTAATCCCTGATATATCATTTTTACGATGCGCCTGTGCGCGCTTTCCTGCGGCCAATAATGCCTTGGACGGAACACATCCGGTGTTGAGGCAATCACCGCCCATTTCCGCCTTTTCAATTAAAACAACATCCATTCCCAATTGGGCGGCGCCTGATGCAACGGATAATCCACCTGATCCCGCACCTATAACGCAGATTTCTGTTTCAATGATTTTTTGTTTTACCATGTTTTGATTTTATAATTTTTATAAATGTTGGAATTAAGGCAAAAAGGCCAAGCAACGTAAACGCCCCTAATATTTGTGGCGATACCAAATCACCTAAGGATTCAATGGTCGCCAAACTCTGGCCAATATTCACATACACCGCCGTGCCAGGGATAATACCCACAAACGTTACCATCATAAAATGACGTAATTTAATATTAAACAAGGCCGGCAATATATTAGCAATAAAAAATGGAACCACGGGGACAAGGCGTGTGAAAAACATATATTGGATCGCGTTATCGCGCATGTTATCTGCGACCTTATTATAAAATGGTCCCGCCTTCTCTCTCAATGATTCACCAATCGCGCTTTTGGCAATCAAAAAGATGATGGACGCTCCGATTGTTGCACTTACAACAATCATTAACGTTCCGGCAACAAGGCCAAATAGAAACCCGCCAAGTAATGTAAGCAAACTGGCAATTGGTAGTGATAATGCCACGGTCGCAATATAAATCCCCATAAAGGCAATCCCTGTTGCAATAGGGTTTTGTTCCACCAATTCCGCCAAATACACACGTTGTTCCTTTATGGCCTCTAGCGATACAAAATCTAATAGTCCAGACAAATAAATGTCTGTCACCACTATCGCAAATAATCCAAGCGGTAAAAATTGTTTAATTTTTTTATTTTTCATTTTCTAACTGCTTTACAACCGCGCTAGGCGATGATGTTTTACAAATGCTTAGACTACACGCCACGGGGACAATAGACAATGTAGATAACGCCTGTAATGCTGAACACAGCGACCTTGTATTCCGATACACAAGGTCCATTTTATAGAATATCCAAAACCGCATTAAACGCTTTAACTAAAATTGTAGCTTCAGAGTGTATGGATTTCAATATTTCCGTTAGCTCAGTTTGCCCAGGATGGGTTAAAACTGATATGGGAGGGGAAAATGCCCCCATAACACCAGAAAAAGCTGCGGAAGATATAGTTTGGCTCTGTCTTAAGGAAGATAACCAGCGCTTCATTGCCACCGTCATTTTGAACGGAGAGAACGATATTACTGCCTGCAATAATTTTACTATCGAGTGTCCCCGTTGCAGTATCATCAGCCGATATTTTAACCTGCCCTGAAACGGCAACCGCTTCATCCCGTGCTAACTCCGCACCGCTTTGAGCTGCCTCTGCCTGATCAACGGCATCAATTAAATCAATACCGGCCTGAGCAATTTGATCCATAATATCTTTGACGGATTTTGCCACGGATTTAACAGGGCCATTCTCAGTTGTGATCGTGGCCGCATCATCACCATGGACAAAGCGGTTCATTTCCGCACGCGCCGTCATCGATGCGGCAGGCACACCATCGGAGAAAGTCTTACGGATTTCAGCGGCGAATTTCGGCAGGAAGTCTTCGGCGATAACCTGACCTTGTTCCAGCATTTTATCAAGCTCTGCCGTGGTAATGCCCATAGCGTGTCGGGGATAATGTGACTTCCGGTTCT
>JAUHXB010000087.1 GCA_030427215.1 Alphaproteobacteria bacterium
CCTAATGGAATAAACGCCATATATATCAAAAACCATTTGTTATAGTCGAATGTTTTTATAGCGTACGTTTCAATGAGGGAGGGCCCAACGCGCAAAATAGTTGCCAATATTAAGAGTGCAGCAATATTATATTCTGCCCACCCAATCTGATCAGGTGTTGGGCTTGAAAACATAGCATAAAGAAGAATAGCGGAATAAAGTAAAAAGGCATTCATGCCTTACACGCTATCACATTATTTATCTTAAAAAAATTGGCTGATTTTTTTGTGATGGTTGGGCGGTTTGCCCGTTTTGTGGTGCTTCATCATAACCACGATGAACCTTTTTGGGTAAACCATCATCAACAGGTTGTTTTTGTCTAAACACACGCTGTTGGCCTGTTGCGGTGGTGCGAGACGAAGGCGTTTGCGCGGCTCCTGATGCATTGGGTTGTTGCCCCCCTGACTTTGCCGCGGCAATGGCGGCCCTGTATTTGGCGGGATCAAGAGTTCCGTTTTGTTGAACATAGTTAACAAGTTGCCTTAATGTTTGTGTGTCACCACGTGCAGCCAAAATGGTCATCAGGTCATATTGATTATGTCTCTGGCCTGTTGCGGGATCTGTCAGGTTCATGTCACCTTTGATCCGCAAATACCCATTATTGGGGTTGGACAATGGATTTTGAATATTACTGCTCTCGTAAACGGGCATGTCTCTCATAAACGCTCTTTGGTTATTTTGCTGCTCTTGTGCTGAAACAACAGATGGAACACGTGATTCATAAGTGTCTTCCGAACTTTTGAAAGGATTAAGAAATAAAGGAATAAAAGCATTCGCAGCATTTATAGATAATGGGCTGCAAAGTATAAAAAATCCAAAAATGAAGCTCATAAGGCGTTTGATCATCATAAGTAATAGTATAACGCTAATTTCTTAAAAAATCATTTCGATTTTATTGTTATTTTAAGATTCCATTAATTGTTTTTGCATAAAGTTAAGTTATTGAAGGCGAAAATAACCAAACAGAGGTAAAAAATGAACGCAATAACCGCAGAAGATTTTTTGAAAAAAACAGGGATGGAAGAGCCCATGGCCCCAGGCATGGTAAAATATAAACATGTCAGAGGCGATAAAGAAGGTGGCTCTTACACGGTTGTTTATGATTGGCGGTCTGATTTGGATAAAATTCGTGTTGAGGTGCGCGCCGGCTTAACAGGGCAACATCCTCCCAAAGCGGAGCTAAAAAATTATGCCGTATGGTTACAAACACAAAATTATTTGGAATTAGATTTGGCAGAAATCCAAGGAAACGCATAAAAATAAGGAGAGATTGATATGACAGCATCAACATTAAAGTCATTTGCGCAAAGTACAGGGCTGGCCGCCAATAAAAGCAAAGGCGAATTTTCAGGGGCTTTGCTTGGTAAAATGGCAGAAGGTTTAGAGGCGCTTGAAGCTATTAAAAATTTAGCTGAGGCGAAAATCAACCGTTTCATGGAACTGGCAATTCAGGCGGCGAATGTTGCGAAACAAACATTGGCGGCAACAAAAACAATTCCATTTGCCACGCCAGATTTGGAATTTAACCCAACACTAAACATGGAAAAAGCCGCGTTGGCACCAAAAGTTCCAGGATTGGGATCATCTGGTAAATCGCAGTCAAAACGAAAACGAAATAAAAAAGAAGAGTAAATTATTATCAAAATTCTCCAAAAAAGTAAAAACCCCGCTATTCTGGCGGGGTTTTTTAATGGAGTTTCTTTTTTTATTTCTCGACATCTTTCCAGATTTTCTTTTTCACAAGATATAGAAGCACGGACATAAATGTTAGGAATAAAACAACCGCCCATCCTAAACGCTTGCGTTCGTCTTGTGTCGGTTCGGATGCCCATGCAAGGAATGTTGCAACGTCATGCGCCATTTGATCGGCCGTGGCCTCGGTGCCATCGGCATAAGACACTGCGCCGTCCATTAAAATGGGCGCCATGGCGATTTGGTGGCCTGCAAAATATTTATTATAATACATGCCTGGGTTCATTTCGAATCCCTCAGGGGCGTCTTGGTAACCCGTTAAAAGAGCATGAATGTAATCTTCACCATAATGGCGGGCCTTTACGATTAAAGATAAATCCAATGGATACGCGCCGTTATTAGCATAGCGTGCGGCTTTTTCATTCGGGAAGGGATTATAAAAGCGGTCAGCAGGGCGAGCAGGGCGTTCAAACATTTCGCCCTCATCATTTGGCCCATCCATGACAGTATATTCGGATGCGATGGCCTTAATTTGAGCCTCTGAATATCCTAACCCAGTTAAGTTACGATAGGATAGTTTTTTCATACCGTGACATGCGGAACACACTTCCTTATAAACCTGAAAACCACGTTGTTTAGCGGCCTTATCGAATGTTCCAAACATGCCATCATGTGCCCATTCTTGTTCTGGCGGAGTAGGGGCATCACCTGCGGCATTTGCCGTATTTGAAAATCCAACAATGGCCAACAAACCAACCAATAAAACAACTGGAACTTTCTTCACAACCTCTTCATAAATTGATCGAGGTAATGGTTTTGCAACCTCAATACGTGACAACAATGGCACAATGACAAAGAAGAACGCGAAATAATATCCAGTCGCCAATTGAGAGATAATAACCCAAGGTTGTTCCGCAACTTTTGCCCCCATAATTCCCAATATCACTGCGTTTATTAAAAACAAAATAAGGAAAAATTTATATAGGGGGCGGAATCGAGCTGATTTGACCTTGTGCCAATCCAACCACGGCATCAAGGCAAGCGCGGCGATTGATCCAAACATGGCCAAAACACCACCCAATTTCGCACTGATAAATGTAAAGTCTGTGAAGGGGAGGTTGATTAAATTTCCACCGGCTTCTTGCGCAATAAAACCAAGGATGAATAAGATACCACCTAAACCACCAATCGCTAAAATAGGGGGCACATTCAGCGCCTTGTCTTTATTCATGTAAAGCGGTGCAACAGCCAAGGCCATTAATCCCATACCTGCAAAAACATACAGGTTAAAATCAAATGTGATCGCTCGCAAAATGGCATAGAATAATAGGAAATACCATTCAGGAACAATATGCGGTGGTGTGACCAACGGATCAAAGGGAATGTAGTGATCGGCATGCCCCAAGGAATTGGGGGCAAAAAAGACGATCAATGCAAACAACACCAACACAACGGAAATTCCAAACATATCCTTCATTGTGTAATAAGGGTGAAATGGCAAAGTATCACGCTTTGTTTTTGGTTCAACGCCAAGGGGGTTGTTCGAACCCGTGATGTGCAACGCCCAAATATGGAGGAACACAACCGCGCAGATTAAGAATGGGAATAAATAGTGAAGCGCATAAAAACGGTTTAGGGTTGGGTTATCAACGCTGAACCCTCCCCATAATAATTGAACCAATGGCTCCCCCACAAATGGAACGGCGGAAAACAGCGATGTAATAACCGTCGCACCCCATCCCGACATTTGTGACCATGGCAATGTGTAGCCCATGAAAGCCGTGGCCATCATCAAAACAAAGATCAAAACACCCAGCAAGTAAAGTAATTCCCTCGGTTTTTTATAAGATCCATAATACATCGCACGGAAAATATGAATGTAGACAACGGCAAAGAAAAAATGCGCACCGTTCATATGCATGTAACGTAACAACCATCCAAAATTCACATCGCGCATAATGCGTTCAACCGATTCAAATGCGTAATCCGCATGCGCGGTGTAATTCATCGCCAAGAAGACACCAGTGATAATCATCAGCATCAGGAAGACCATCGCCAATGCGCCGAAATTCCAAAAATAATTGAAATTTCGCGGTGTTGGAAATACACCATATTCTTTTTGTAACATTGTAAAAATTGGAAGGCGACTATCCACCCATTCAATCACTGTGTTATCAAATTCTTGTCTGTCTTTATTTGCCATTATATTTCTTCTTTTTTATCCAATTTTAATCACTGTATCACTGATGAATTCGTAGTCTGGAACTTTTAGGTTAGTGGGGGCGGGGCCTTTGCGAATTCGGCCCGATGAATCATAATGCGATCCATGACAGGGACAGAACCATCCGCCATATTCACCCTTAATTTCTGCAGGCTTTTGCCCCAGAGGCACACACCCCAAATGGGTGCAAATACCAACAACAACCAACCATTCATCCTTGCCATCAACGATTCTGTCTGTATCGGATTGCGGGTCACGCATGGTTGATAAATCGGCATTTCTTGCCTTTTCAATTTCCTCGGGTGTGCGACGACGAATAAAAACGGGCTTTCCGCGCCACATCACCGTAATCGCCTGACCCGGCTCAATCGGTGCAATGTTGACCTCTGTGGAGGCCAGCGCAAGCGTGTCCGCTGCAGGATTCATTGAATCAATAAACGCCCAACCAAATGCCGCAACACCAACCGCACCCGTTGAAGCCGCGGTTAGATAAAGGAAATCACGTTTTGATTGTTGAGTTTTTGTTGTCTTTTTCGCCATAGTAATGTCCAAAACCACTTTAATATTATAGATAGGCTATTATTGTGGTTTTTGGACGGGTTGTAAATGGCGTAAGTGAATGTATTCCACGATGATTTTTAGTTATTAAGGTCTATACGCCCAGACGAGGTTGATAGACTCATCTGAACGTTCAGCAGTTTCAATGCCATTAGCTTTGACATCAAGAGTAGATCTAATAAAAGACATTTGCAACATGGTCCCGGTTTCATTTGATGCCACAACCTCAAAGTTATCTTTCTTTCTAAATCTACATTTAACTTTTTGCGTTTTTAAATATCTTTCTCTTTGCCAAAGCGAAAGAGCTATCCGTTTATCCCTATCACTCATTTGATAAAAGTTACTTGGAACGCAGGTGTTAGCAATAGTTTTTACTTCTTGTTCTATAGTTGTTGAAGAACTTAATTTTGTATTCTCTGCAATCGCTGGTGATGCCAATAAAAATGCACACAATGCAGTCCCTGCCCAAGATTTTTTCATGATAATTTCTCCCTGTTTATTTTTATTATTCTATAATCAAACCAAAAGAGTAATTTTATTGCAACTAAAATTTAAAATATAATCATAATTAATAATAATATTTCAATATCATTATCCCTATATCAACCCGATATCCCGTAAAATGTTGGGGATGGTGATGAAGGGACCATTTCACCCTGACCTAACCGGCGGGAAAGAGACTATTCGCACGCCTCTCTTCCGCGTTTTTTAAATAATATTCATTAGGATGTAGGAATAGTTCACCATTTTCATCGCCGCGAAACCCGTTGATGGTATTAACTGGCAGACCTATTAGTGCACGTTCAAAAGACAAGCGTGGGCAATGACGTTGGTATTTATTGCCAACAATCATAATAGTTCTCCATCCACCAGAATCGCAATCTGTTGGTATTTCAATCATACCTTGTGTGAGTGGTTCTTTTTGTTCTGGCTGATTTAAAGTCAATGTGGAGGCCGTAGCAGTGGTTGTATTTAGGAATAACGCGGCGCAAAAGGCGATTGTAACTTTTTTCATTTTCTTTTCCCTGTTTATATTTATATATGTGCAATATAATTAGGGCATATCGCAAAATCTTTTGCAATAAAAAAACAAAAAAAAATCATAATGAGTAATAATATTTCAATTTCACTGTCTCTATATCAACCTGATATCCCGCAAAATGTTGGGGCGGCGATGCGCCTTTGCGCCTGTATGGGAATGAAGCTAAACCTGATTGAACCGTTTGGGTTTCCATGGAAAGAGCGCGAATTCAAACGCACAGGTATGGATTACATCACCCAAGTTGATTTTGAACGTCACACATCGTGGGATCAATTCCAAGACAACCATAAAGG
>JAUHXB010000088.1 GCA_030427215.1 Alphaproteobacteria bacterium
AAAAGACGATATAATCAATCGGATTTGATCGGGCGTGAGCTATCAAAATATTACCCTGATATTGATTATTATCCTGATGGATTATTACGCGTTAAAAATACAGTTAGCCAAGGTCACAAAAAAGCCAAAGACCGAAAACGCAATGTCTCAAAAGCCTTTCAAGCGAATGAAACATATAATTTTAAGGGCAAGCGCGTCTTAATTATCGATGATGTGTTTACCACGGGCGCAACGGTCAATGAATGTGCCAAGACTTTATATGGTTCGGGCGCGTTAGAAGTGAATTGTCTTACTCTGGCGAAGATCGTGAATGATTAATGTTGACATAGCTAATGCGATATAAGATAGTCTACATATGAATAATATTATTCCACGCCATCAACCATACTCCTCACCAAGAGACATTAAAGAAATCGAAATATCTAATAAGGATTTTGCAAAAAAAATCGATTGGCGGAACCGTTTGACCGTTCTCTATACTGAGGGAGTAAAACTTTCATTCATATTCCAATCAGCCGTAGATTATTCTCAATCAAATAACTTTTATGCCCTTGCTGGCTTAGGCCTTTATGTCGCAACAGCCGCTTACCAAGCGTTTACTATAAAAAATGAAAAAGACGAGCATAACAAAGATGAGCTAGTTGAAGGTCAATATTGGCTTGATAAACATCAAGAACCCATTGCCAAAATTGAACCTTATGGAACGCAGCTTAAAAAATCACTTATTCCCGGTCGAGGCCTCGCTTTCTTGAAACTTCCAAAATTGCGATAGTTACCCCTTCGGTGCTAAACCCTGTTCCATTAAAATTTTACGGATTGGTCCTGCATTCGATATCGCACGCAGTCCAAAACGGCGAAGACCTCGGATAATGGCGTTATCATTTGCCACCATATTGTTCAGCATATTCACACCGAAGTGGCGCGGAGCCATATCGCGGCGACGGTTTCGCGCGTAAGCCTTTAGCATCTCTATCCCGCCGACATCATCCGTATTTAAAATACAATCCGCTAACGCCCCAACATCACGCAGGGATAAATTCAACCCCTGTGCCCCGATGGGGGATAGAACATGCGCCGCCTCAGCAATTAATGCCATTTTTGGCGCGATTAATCGTTTGGCCTTTAATGTCATGAGTGGCCAGCTTTCAGGATCTACGACTAAATCAATCTGCCCTAAAATATCACGGCTTCGGTCTTGCAACGCGTTAATAAACGCATCTTTTGATAATTTTAAAAATGCGTCTGCATCCGTCGTTTTTTCAACCCACACTATTGCGCTTGTGTTGTCACCATGAGGCACAAATGTGCATGGCCCACCTGACCGATGAAATTCTGTTGACGTGTTATTGTGGGGTTGAGTGTGCGATATCACGCATGTGATTGCGCTCTGGCCATAGTCTTTTCGTGTGGCGTCAATCCCAGACCATGTCCTTACAATTGAATTGCGTCCGTCCGCTCCAACAACCAAATCAGCCTGAGTAATCACATCATGTTTTTCATCAATATTTGTATTTTCAAGAATAGCTATATTATTCTGCGCTCGCGCCCTATCCGCCAATAAAGCCGTCATGGGAACAAGGGGAACATTATAGCCAAATTCATCCAATTCCAATTCAGAGCTGTGAAAGTCTTGTCGGATCATTTTATCCGCCCCACGCGGATAGTCACTATCATCAATGATTGATAATGTCGAAAGCGGTGTGCATTGGGGTTTAAATTCAGGCCACGCCCCTGCCCTTTCCAAAATTTCCAAACTGCCCTGCATCAATGCGGTTGTTCGTGCGGTTAGCTTGATATTTTTTGTATCAGGCAATGCATGTTTATCAATCACTGTTACATCGATATCATGATCGGCAAGAATTAACGCGAGCGTTAACCCTGGAATTCCTGCACCAACGATTGAGACTTTACTTTTTTGCATTGCGGTATAAATTAACTCCTGACATATAAATTATAGCTTCGAGGAGAATAAACAATGGCGAAAATTGAAATTTACACTTGGGACACATGTCCATTTTGCATTCGTGCAAAGGCGTTGTTGGATCAAAAGGATGTTGATTACACAGAATATATGATTAAGGGCGATGACGATGCCCGCGATAAAATGGCCGCCCGCGCCAATGGTCGCCGCACCGTTCCACAAATTTTTATCAATGACCAATGGGTTGGCGGATGCGATGACATGATGTTATTAGAAGCCGAAGGGAAGTTGGATAAGCTTCTTTCAAAATCGGCAGCTTGAAAAAGAATAATTTGACATAGGTATTTATTTCTAGTAAATATTTTCTATGTTAAAAAAATGTTTTAATTACTATGCTAAAAATCTTTACGGGGCCAGCAAGGAAGCTTACGAAATTGTTCAAAGCTACCCCCAGAGATTTAAAGAAAAAAACACATTTGGTAAAATCCTCTCTGTTGGTAAAGTTGCTGCCGTTCCACTATCAATCTATTTAACATCTGGAACCACTCTTTCCACCGCGGCCATTATTGGTGCCGCCACGCTAAGTATGGTTATGCTCATGCTTAGAATGAAAAACAACAAACATAAAAACGCAATGGGCGCCCCCATTGCCTATGCAAATATGGCGCAAAAACTTTTACTTGGTGGAACAGGATATGCCATCATGGCAGGTATTGCGGGAACACGTGGTCTTGTAATGGCCGCACTACCAGATACAAAAGAGTCTGAAAGATTAAGAAATCGTGTCGGATTCGCCTTTGCCGCAACAGGTATTGGACTTATAGGTGTTGTCGCTCATCAAAAGCAAGAATTATGGGAGCTACTGCCCATGGCTTCAATGTTACTGGGGACACTGGCATCGACCAAAATTAATGATAAGTCATATCAGGCGCGCGTCTGTCATGTTATTGCCAATACTAATAATTTTATATACAGCATGCTATATTCAGGTGCGGCTGGGCCCGCTATGATTGATGCAACAGGGGCAAGCCTTGCGGCAACAACAATTGCCGAAAATGACATCCCCAAACAGAAAAGAACTGGCGAACGATTAAGCCTGTCAAAAAGAGCGACGGCCTATTTCCAAACCGTTATTAACTCAGAAAAACGAAATGATTTTCTTTATAAAGAAATGCCCACGACCGTTTTAAATTTAAGAAGAAAACCAAAACTATCCCTTAATTGCTGTTGAAAATAATTTTCTTTAATAACTAATGGGTTGGCGGATGTGATGACATGCAGCTTTTGGAAGCTGAGGGGAAGTTGGATAAGTTATTGAATCAAAAGGTGGCTTAAATTTCCCTTGGTGGTTTTATACCCTCGGGCTATAAATAAACATGCTTAAAAATGATGCTATATACCTTGGGTCTTCCACCCACAAAAATGAACCTCAATATTTACCTTTAAAATACGCCAATCGGCATGGGCTGGTTGCTGGGGCAACTGGAACGGGGAAAACCGTCACACTTCAAAATTTGGCAGAAGGATTCGCCAATGCGGGTGTGCCTGTGTTTATGGCTGATGTAAAAGGCGATTTATCGGGTATGTGCGAGGTTGGCAATATGGAAGATTTCCTTGTCAAACGTGCCGAACTTATTGGGTTAGAGAGTTATTTTCCAGCGGCAATGCCCGTTGTGTTTTGGGATTTATATGGAGAGCAAGGCCACCCCATTCGCACCACAATCACCGAAATGGGCCCCATATTATTGGCGCGGTTATTGGATTTAAATAATACACAGGAAGGCATTTTAAACATCGCATTCACCGTTGCGCGTGACGAAAAAATGCCGTTGCTTGATTTAAAGGATCTGCGCGCATTATTGGTGAATATCAGCGACCGCGCCGCGGAGTTATCCGCCGAATACGGCAATATTTCAAAAGCATCGGTTGGTGCCATTCAACGATCCCTGCTCTCGCTTGAATCCCAAGGTGTTGAAAACTTCTTTGGTGAACCTGCACTCAATATATCTGACATGATGCGGACATCATTGGATGGCAAAGGGATTTGCAACATTTTAGCGGCGGATAAATTAATCCAATCACCAAAGCTTTATTCAACATTTTTACTCTGGTTGCTTGCGGAATTATTTGAGGAATTACCAGAGGCAGGCGACATGGACAAACCAAAACTTGTTTTCTTTTTTGACGAGGCTCACCTTTTGTTTAAAGATGCACCAAAAGCATTATTGGAAAAGGTTGAACAGGTTGTTAGGTTGATACGATCAAAGGGTGTTGGGGTTTATTTTGTCACACAAACACCGTCAGATGTTCCCGAAACCGTATTGGCGCAATTGGCCAATAAAATTCAACATGGGCTTCGTGCCTTTACGCCAAAGGCCCAAAAGGCGGTGAAGGCCGCGGCGCAATCATTCCGTGCCAACCCTGATTTGGACACTGAAACGGTGATTACCGAATTGGGAATTGGCGAGGCATTGGTCAGCACATTAGAGAAAAAAGCCATCCCATCCATGGTGCAACAAACCATGATCCGTCCGCCAATATCGAAATTGGGCCCTTGTTCGCCTGACAAACGGAAACAAGTTATGCAGGCTTCGCCCGTTGGTGCATTATATGACACGGCGATTGATCGCGAAAGTGCCTATGAAATGCTCAAGGCGAAACAGGTTGAGGCGCAAAAGACCGCCGCGGCCAATGATGACACAATCTTAGGAACACAAAAAAAGAATGTGAAAAAATCATCCCGAATGGGTTATGGTGAAACAATCGTAAAGCAAATCATCCGCAGTGTTTTCACGGCCTCGAATTTAAAGAAAATCGTCAATATTGCCATGAGAACAATGAGAAAATAAAAAGGATATAAAAATGACTGATATTAAAAAAGATGTAAAAGACACGGTTGAAAATGTTAAGGACGTTGCCCACGATATCGAGGACGAAATTGAAACCGTTGCGCATAATACTGTTCACCCAGAAGATGAAACCGATGCAGAAGCACGCAAACGCCAACCATTCATGCCCATTATTGGGGCCATTTTAATCGGATTGATTTTGTTTATCGCGTTGATGTTTTTTTATAAGTGATCAAATAATCCGACTAATTTTTCAAATGCGCGTTTACGGTGAGAGTATTTTTCTTTGCCTTCCGCCCCTAATTCGGCAAATGTTTGTGTTTCATTTTCTGGCATAAAGATTGGGTCATATCCAAACCCATGATCTCCACGCGGGGGATAACACAGGTTACCATTGACTTCACCCCTTGACACAAATTCCTGACCATCAGGCATAACAAGCGCCAAAGCGGCAACAAATAATGCCGATTTGGCGGGATTATCACCGACCTCATCCCAAACACGTTTCATCGCCATGTCGAAATCTTTATTCGGCCCCGCCCACCGTGCAGAATAAATGCCGGGTGCACCATTAAGGGCACTCACGCTTAGGCCACTATCATCCGCTAAACAAGGCATCGCTGTAATCTCACAAGCGTAACGTGCCTTTAACAATGCATTACCCTCAAACGTGTCTTCCGTTTCCTCGGGTTCAGGCAGGCCAATTTTATCCGCGCCAATGATTTTGACGTCATAGGGTTCGAACATTGTTTGAAATTCGGCGACCTTCCCCGCGTTATGCGTGGCAAGGACGATTTTGGATGGAAAATTAAATATTGACATATTTTTTAATCTACTGTATTTTAAAAAAATAACTGCATTAAAGGAATTTAGCATGAATGAAAACAGTCATAAAGAGGAACCCTATTCCCCACAACATAGTGGCTTTTCTAAAATTTATGGAGGATTAGCTACAGTTTCTTCCTTTGCAGGAATGCTCACAATAGGCTCCAACATTATGAATTATTTTAATGTAGCAGCATCACCAGTAATGCTATTACTAGGCATTACTTTAGCAGCAGCTAC
>JAUHXB010000089.1 GCA_030427215.1 Alphaproteobacteria bacterium
AAATCACTCTTGAGAAAATCACACGCGCTGGTGGTCAAAAGATTCGTCGACAAGACCAAACATACGAAGAAAGCGGTTTTACTTCTATCCGCAAGGCACGAACATCTCTTTTGATAGATCATGATCACATGGCCATTGAAATCGGATATACGGGTCATCGTTTAATCACCAGTTGCGGAACGCATTATTTGGATTCCAATTGGAAAAACGCTTTGTCCAGTATGGCAGCACAATCTGCCTTGACAATTGATAATATGCATACCTTTACAACAGACGTAAAACCAAAGGTGGAGCTTCAAAAACTGAATAGTGATGTTTTATTTATCGGAACATATGGCATGTATCATAATGACGTATTGATCGCACATACGCGTCGTCTCTATATAGACAAAGCGGGTGAGGACATCAGAGGTGAAGATATTGTCACACGTGATATCGCCGCGCATGATCTTCCCCTTACAATACGGTTTCACATTCACCCAAACGTAAAGGTTTCAATGATGAATGATCATACAGGTATTTTACTGCGCCTTCCAAATGGCGTCGGATGGGCGTTTCGATGCCACGACTCATCGGCCATGGCATTAGACGAATCTGTGTTTTGTTCAAATGGATTTGATATCCGAAAAACCCACCAAATAGCCATCCATATTCCTTTCAAGGGGCTCAATAATAAGATAAAATGGGCGCTGAAAAGGGTTTGAGTAAAAGTCATACATCTATATTCCGCACTATATTTCGATGCGTTTTCGGCATAGTATAATAGTATGAATCCAAATATTGATACAGAACAAATTATGGAAGCAAAGGATATTTTAGGAGATGCCTTTGGCCAATTGGTCGAGGGGTATGTTCATGATACGCAGGTTATTTTAGCCGAAATTGATGTTGCCCGTGCCTCTAACTGCAATGAAGAAATTAGACAGCAAGTCCACACCTTAAAATCATCCAGCTTTCAAGTCGGAGCAAAACAGGTTCAATCCACCTCAGAAGAGATCGAAGCCTATTTAAAAAAGAACAGTGATCACCTTAATGATATGGACTCACAGTTTGATATAGATGCAAAAATCATACAATTGCGCCAAAATTTTGCTGATTACCAGGATGAAATAAAAAACCACTTATAAAAAAATTCTCTTGGCTTTTTCTGAAATTCAGCCTATAAAACGACATTCCCTAAAAAATTGAAATAAAAATAACTGCATGATGCAGTTAACAGGGAAGATGAGGACGATTGAAATGGTAGAATCAAAAAAAACAAGCCCGATTGAGTTTATTAAACAAGTCAAAACAGAAGCCAAAAAAGTCACTTGGCCGACACGACAAGAAACGACCATATCGACCATTATGGTCTTTATCATGGTCACAATCGTTGCAATATTTTTATTTTTGGTTGACCAAAGTGTCGCCGCAATCATTCAATGGATTTTAGGATAATTTTTTTAGGAGTATAAAAATGACCGCAAGATGGTACGTTATTCAGGTTTATTCAGGATTTGAACAAAAAATTGGTGATTCCATTCAGGAACAGGCCGCCAAAAAAGGCTTTGCCAATGATATAGAAGAGATCATGGTTCCAACACAAGATGTGGTCGAGCTAAAACGTGGACAACGCGTTACAACAACAAAACAAGTTTTTCCTGGATATATTCTTATTAAAATGGAAATGTCAGATGCGGCATGGCATTTAATCAAAAATACAGACAAGGTAACGGGTTTCCTTGGCGGCGGACGCAAACCCGTTCCGATTTCACAAAAAGAAGCCGAAGCGATGATGAACAACCTGCAAGATGGATCAAGTGCAACGGCAACAATGGTGACATTCGATATCGGTGAAGAATTGAGAGTGGTTGATGGTCCTTTTGCATCCTTTAATGGTTTGGTCGAAGAGATCGACGAAGACAAACAAAGACTTAAAGTGTCTGTTTCAATATTTGGGCGTGCCACGCCGGTTGAACTGGATTACGGACAGGTTGAAAAAGTATAATTTTTCGCAAATTAAAAATTTGCAAGTTTTCGTGAGACTGCTAAACTTTATTTCATAATTACAAATTGGAGCATATTGATCTTATGAACAGAGCCATACTAAGCCTTTTTATTGTTGGCAGCTTAATCACTTTACAAGCATGTGAAAATTATAAAAAGCGAGATCCCTCGCGTATTGCTGCAACAAACGTTACAGGGTTTTTTGGACGTGCCAACAGTGACTACACTGATAATCTTTTGGCGCGACAAATTTATGTTACCGTTGATCGAATTTTAGACCAGGCAAACCTACTCGACGGAACACCCATTCCCGTTATCGTCGCAACCATTGCAAATATCGATCAAGTTGAAAAAAGTGACACTTTCGGTCGTGTTGTAACTGAACAAATCTCTTCCCGCCTTGTACATCGCGGCCTTACAACCTCGGAACTTAAACTTCGAAAAAGCCTCAATATAAAACAAGGACTTAAAGATCCTATGGAGGCTGGCGAGTTTATATTGTCACGCGACATCGATGATATTCGCACGGAATATAAAGTCGGCTATGTCATGACCGGGACCTATGGAATTGCAGGGGACGAAGTTATGGTCAATCTCAAAATGATCGATATCCAAACAGGTCATATTATTGGGGCCTCTGATTTCGCTATTGATACCGATTCTAATATCAAAAATCTTTTAAGAAGAGATCGTGGACACAAATTTTATGGCGGATCAATGGTTAATTAGAAAAGATGACAAACGCGTCACACTCTAACAATCAAAACAAACCATATGACGACAATAATTCTGCTGATGTTTTATTAAAACCGCGTCCAAAAACAAAAAAACCTAACATGTATAAAGTCATTCTTTTGAATGATGATTATACACCGATGAATTTTGTAACGCATATTTTAGAAAAATTTTTCAATAAAACCAAGACCGAAGCCGATGAAATCATGATGCAAGTTCATCGCCGTGGTGTCGGGGTTTGTGGTATCTACTCCTATGAGATTGCGGAAACAAAGGTTGTTCAAGTCATGGAATACGCAAAAATAAATGAACAACCTCTACAATGTACAATGGAAAAAGACTAAATTTATTTAAAATTTTCATAATATCTTGAATTTTAGGCTTTCTTAACACTCTATTGATAAACTACTTTCATGAGAGAAAGAGTTTTTCAGTATTTGGCCATAATATCTTGCGCTGTGTTGCTTAGTGCATGCGTCACAACATCTCAAAAAACATCGCGGCCAAAGGCACCGATGCCACCTTTATCTGATGTCTCAACAGCCAATATTGCCGCTCTTAATAACATTGAGACCGCCTCTGGAAATCCATCAAGAGTATTAGAATTACCAAATGCTGAAAGGCAAACTCGCCAATGCTCATTTTCTTCATTTCACCGCAAAAATACAATCGGATATGAACTTGATGACCGTCGTCAAATTGGCTTTCGCGTATCGCCCGATATTGATGTTTTCGATTTATCCGAAACTCAAGTTAAAGTTGGTTTGAATTTTACGATGGCACTTGGTGGCTCTGCTAATAAACGTCCGAAATGTACATATGGATCAGGGTATTACGGGCTTCTTCCCTACGCCATAAATAGTGATATCGACGTTAGCGGCCTTGCAGATATGGATCGTATCAAATCATATGCGCAAGAAAGAATTGAGGCGCGTGAACAACGCCAGATTGAACGCAAAAAACGCGCCGAATTAGGACTTTAAGAAAAAACACTGCCTAGACATTTTGCCCGGCAACATAACCCGAAGACCACGCCCATTGAAAATTAAATCCACCTAAATGTCCTGTGACATCAATAACTTCGCCAATAAAGTAAAGCCCCTGTTGGTTTTTGGCCTCCATTGTTTTGGATGATAATTCATTCGTATCAACACCGCCAAGCGTAACCTCGGCGGTTCGATACCCTTCTGTTCCATCAGGTTTAACCGTCCATGCATTCACCGCATCAGCCAATCTTTTTAATGTGTTATCAGACATTTCCGCAATATTACCTTCAACCCTTTGATCCTCGCAAATGCTTTGAGCCAGTCGTTTCGGCAAGTAATCACTTAAGATGGTTTGAATGTTTTGTTTCGGTTTTTTTGATTTATGGCTTTGTAATTCTTCCAAAATATTCATGTCGGGGCGCATATTAATTGCGATCGCCTCACCCTCATCCCAATAGGATGATATTTGCAAAATGGAAGGACCACTTAATCCTCGATGGGTGAATAATAATCCTTCATTAAAGGCCGTTTTGTCTTGCATGACCGTCGCCTCAACGGATAATCCACTCATCGCCTTACATCGTTCCAATAAATCCGATTGAAAGGTCAGGGGAACTAGACCTGCGCGCGTTGAAATAACGTTTAATCCAAATTGTTTTGCAATATCAAACCCAAATGATGTTGCGCCAATTTTGGGAATGGATAACCCACCCGTTGCAATGACAAGCGACTCACATGTTTTTGGGCCTTGCGATGTTTCAATAACATAGTGCCCATCATTATATTTGATTGCACCGACTTGTGTTTCCATCTCCCGTTGGACACCTGCATCGTCACATTCCCGCGCCAACATATCGATAATCTGTTGCGATGAACCATCGCAAAATAATTGTCCCAATGTTTTTTCGTGATAGGCGATGCCGTGTTTTTCAACCAAATCAATAAAATCGTCAACCGTATATTGTTTCAAGGCTGACTTACAAAAATGCGGATTTTGTGACAAATATGTTTCAGGACAGGCATAGAGATTTGTAAAATTACATCGCCCACCGCCCGATATTCTTATTTTTTCCGCTAGTTTTTTTGCGTGATCAATAAGCCAGACTTTACGGCCACGTTTACCAGCCTCGGCCGCGCACATCATGCCCGCACCGCCTGCACCAATAATAATAACATCATAATCACACTTCATCATGCGCGTTATAGCATAAATAAAATCACAAGCATCATAATAAAAAACATTGACATCCCATGAAAATCCATGCTATCCCATATATATCCACATATGATCATGAGGGGCGTGGCAAAGCACTTCCACAAACGGGCCATTCCCTTCATGAGATTGTGACAGCGCGTAATATAGCATAAGGGCTGAATAAAGTGGGATTATTTCTATCAACTACAACGAATAAAATTGATAAAAAGGGACGCATTTCCGTGCCTTCGGCCTTTCGAACTGTTCTTTCAAAGGATGATTTTGCAGGCGTCATTTTGTTTCAATCTTACACACTGCCCGCCATTGAGGGCGTATCAATGTCCACCATGGATATGATGAATAATCGCGTTGATCAAAATTTTGCATTTTTTTCCAATGATCATGATGAATTGGCGACCGTTTTATTTGGGGGCGCTGTCCCGCTTGTCTTTGATGGGGATGGACGGATCACACTGCCCCAACATTTTATTGATCACGCGCAATTGGGCGATCAGGCGTCATTCGTTGGAATGGGACATAAATTTCAAATTTGGAATCCCGAATTATTCAAGGACCGCCAAAAACAATCTCTTGAATCCGTTAAATCCCAAGGCGTCACATTGTCGCGTAAGGATACATGATCTTATGACACAGTATGATGATCATATTCCAGTGATGTTAGATGAGGTCATTGAGGCCATAAACCCCACCGATGGCGAAACATATGTGGACGGGACATTTGGTGCTGGGGGCTATAGCGCCGCGATATTAAACCATGCCGATTGCAAGATCGTTGGATTTGACCGCGATATCAATGCCTATAACGCAGGGCAAACTATAGTTGAAAAATACAGCCCACGATTATCCTTAATCAATGATCGGTTCAGCCAAATTGAAAACAGATTAGATCATAAAATCGA
>JAUHXB010000090.1 GCA_030427215.1 Alphaproteobacteria bacterium
GGGCGAAACCCATACTGACACCTTCCAAACATTAAATGCCTATGCCCCCGATGCGGTTGTGTTGAGGTCAGGTGAATATAACGCACCACGGTTTGCCATGACCCAATTTGACACCCCTGTGATCAATGCAGGGGATAGTTGGCGCGCGCATCCAACACAAGGGTTATTGGACGCATTAACATTACGTCAGGCCAAGGGCAAGTTGGAAGGCGTCACATTAGCGATATGCGGTGATATAGCACATAGCCGCGTTGCCAGATCAGCCTATGAAATTATGCATCGCATGGGGGTATCATTACGCATCATTGCGCCCGAATTAATGATGCCAAAACCAACTGAATTTAACACCGCCGAACGCTTTACAAATATGGATGAAGGCTTATCAGGCGTGGATGCGGTGATGATGCTCCGCATTCAAAAGGAAAGAATGTCAGAAGGGTTCAGCGGGTCCGATATGGATTTCTTTTACGATTATGGATTAACCCAAGATCGGTTACAATTATGCACGGATGATGTTCACGTCATGCATCCGGGGCCGATGAATCGTGGTGTTGAAATTGCCGATGATGTGGCGGATGATCCCACGCGATCTTTAATTTTAAAGCAGGTTCAAAATGGAGTGCCCGTCCGCATGGCGGTTCTCGATTACGCCATTAACGGGTCATGACCTATTTCAAAAAATGATTCATTTTTGTTGCATGACTGATCTTTTCTGTGCTTTATAAAAGACATCATTAAACATGTCATAAGGAGGTCATCATGGCAAAGGTCGGTGTTCAACGCGCAACGGAATTAACGGGAAAATCCAAATCAACAATACAACGCGCCATGAAGGGCGGGAAGCTATCTTATGAAATGGACGGATCACGCAAATTAATTGATGTGTCTGAATTGGAACGTGTTTATGGCGTTGTGCCAATGGATAATCAGGCCGCCAATACAAATTCCGAACCGTCATATGAAACCGAATTGCAAAAGGCGAAACACGCCCTTGAAATTGACCGTTTGGAAATGAAAGTCAAAATGGTCGAAGACCAATTGGACATGGCAAACCAAACAATCGATGATTTAAAGGCGCAACGTGATAGCTGGCAAAAACAGGCTCAACAAGTATTGTTGACCAGCCAACATTCACAAGATCAATTTGATGCACGTATCGCCGAATATAAACAACGCGAGGAAGCGCGCGCCAAGGCATTACAAACCAAACGCCAACAAGATTTACAGCGCCAAAAGGCAATTGCGGCAAGCAACCAAAACAAACAAAATAATTCTTTGTTCAAGGCCTTGTTCACAAAAACGAAAAAAGCGTCATAAATATAAAAATTTGTCATTCCGACGGAGCTGAGCGATTGGAGGAATCTTAAGATCCCTCGACTTCGCTTGGGATGACGATGAAAGTAAAACATGTTTGAAATATTATATATAATCTTTGGCCTGATCGGTGGATACGCCCTTGGGTCAATACCCTTTGGCCTTGTCCTAACACGTGTGGCGGGACTGGGTGATATTCGCGATATTGGATCGGGTAATATTGGTGCAACAAATGTCCTTCGCACGGGGCGCAAAGACCTTGCGCTTTTGACCCTTATTTGTGATAGCGGTAAGGGGGCTTTTGCGGTTCTTTTGATGTCATTTATAAATCCTTTCGCCGCAATCGGTGCAGCATTGGGTAGCGTCCTTGGGCATCTTTATCCCGTATGGTTGAAATTTAAAGGTGGTAAAGGCGTAGCAACAACATTTGGTGTTTTATTGGCCTTAACCCCCGCGGTTGGAATATTCACGTGTGGGTTATGGTTGGTGACCGCCCTTTTATCGCGGATGTCTTCTGCATCGGCATTATTATCATCGACACTTGCCCCCCTCATTGCATGGGGGATTTATGGTGACCTTTATGCGTGTGTCATTTTGATCCTGTCTGCACTCATTTGGATCAAACATAAAGACAATATCAAACGCATTTGCAATGGCACAGAGCCCAAAATTGGAAAAAAGAAATGAGCCGTGACGAATTTGAACGCCTTGATCGTCTTCGCCTAATCCGAAGCCAATCTGTCGGTCCAATCACATTTTACCGTCTTATGTCACGATTTGGATCAGCGGGTGAAGCTCTATCCGCCCTGCCCCATATGGCACAACGCGGAGGCAAAAAAGACCCACCACGTGTCATGAGCGTTCAGGAAGCCGAAAATGAACTCAAAATGCTTCAAAATTATGGGGGTGATATGGTGATTTACGGGGATGAGCTCTACCCCGAATGGCTATCAACGATAGAGGACGCCCCACCTGTTTTATCAATCATGGGTGATGCATCATTATTATCCAAATCTTGTATCGGCATTGTGGGTGCACGTAACGCATCGGCAAATGCAAAACGATATACAATGAATTTGGCGCGTGATTTGGGTCAAAAGGGGCAGATTATTGTATCAGGCATGGCGCGAGGAATTGACACGGCGGCGCATACATCATCTTTGGAAACAGGGACAATTGCCGTTATGGCGGGGGGAATTGATCAAATTTACCCCAATGAAAACCGTGATCTCTATGCCGAAATTGCAAAGCATGGTTGTGTAGTTAGTGAAATGCCATTTAGCACCGCGCCAACCGCGCATCATTTCCCACGCCGTAACCGCATTGTGAGTGGGCTATCAAAAGGTGTTGTCGTGGTTGAGGCATCCATGCGATCAGGATCATTAATCACCGCACGATTGGCAGGGGAACAAGGACGCGAGGTTTTTGCCGTTCCAGGGTTTCCATGCGACCCACGCGCGGCGGGGCCAAATCACCTGATCCAAAATGGAGCAAAATTAATTCAAAATGCGGATGATGTTTTGGAAGAAATCATGGCAATGGATCAAAAATCCATTCAACCATCTCAAGCCACATTTGACGGCATAGCCGAAGATTTCACCACCTTTGAAGAAACCGAAAAAGTGACAGAGAATGATTACGAAATCATTACACAATCATTGTCGTCATCGCCCATGAGTGTGGATGATTTGTGCCAATCATGCGATTTAACCATCCAAAATATTCAAACCTGTCTGATGGATTTGGAATTGGCGGGGGTCATCACACGCCACCCGGGAAACCGCGTGTCAAAGGCCGCATAGCCCATTTTAATATTGACGAATTAAGAATATTATCCTATAATAAACAAGTCAATATCACAAGATTATCTGGGCTTTTGAAACTTTCAAAAACCTTAGTCTATTTAGTCTAAATCAATAAAATCAATAACTTAATATATGTATTTTAAACTTAATAGACTAAAATTACCGAATAATTGCAAATCATATTCCCAAGCCATTATAAATACGGCATCATATTTATATGCGTAAAAAGGTCACTGACGAACAATTAGAAGAATCTATCCATAAATATTGCCGTGATTTAACCTATCTGGCGAAACAGGATCGGTTTGACCCGATCACTGGACGGGACAAGGAAATTGTTGATTCCACGTTGATCCTACTTCAAAAAGGACGGAAAAATGTGATGTATCTTGCCCCCGCGGGGGTTGGTAAAACCGCGCTTTGTGTTGGTTTGGCGCAAAAAATTGCCAATGATGATGTGCCTACTTACCTAAAAGGCGCGCGTGTGATTGAAATTGATTTACCATCCATGGCGGCGGGGACCAACAGTTCAGCCGAGTTTCAGGAAAGATTTATGCCATTGGTCAAAGGCGTTGCGGAACGGTATCACGACCCTGCCTATCCTAAATATATTCTGTTTCTGGATGAAATTCATACCATCATGCCCACATGTCACGGATCGGCCTATGCTGGATTATCAGAGGTGATGAAACCTTATCTAACTGTTGGAGATTTACACGTGATTGGGGCAACAACGCGCGATGAATATCGTATTTATTTTGAAATTGATCCCGCCATGGATCGTCGTTTTCAAAAAATATATCTGGATGTTCCAACAACGGACGAGACCCATGTGATTTTAGAGGCGATCAAGGGCGGATACGAAAAGCATCATAAAATCACAATTCCATCCGACCTGACCGCGCTTGTGTGCCGCTTAACGGATGAACATATGAAGAAACGGAATCAACCTGATAAATCAATTATTATCATGGACGGAGCATCCGCATTGCATGTTCTCAATAACGGTGAAGGCGGTGAGTTATCCGTTGATGCCATTTTGAATTTCATGGCAACAGAAATTTCCGTCCATCCCGATGCATTATTGGACAGCCGCGAACGACAATCACTTGACGAGGCAGCCCAGATGCGTGCAAAACAGAGAGATGATTAGGTAGCGTACTCATAAAATGAAATGTTTTTGTTATATTTTTAAAGGAAAGAATCAAGATTTTGACCTGAAGGACATGCCAAAGCATATTCAAAGGGCAAAAACGATGATAATTTTCTTTAAAAACATAACCCTTCGGGCGCGACAAATTTTTGTGTCTCTTCGCTCAAACCCCTCAACCGTATCTATGGATATGCTTTTCGGGCTTTTCGCGAATATCCATCAAAAATTTGATACGCGCAAAAATAATTTATTTTATGAGTAAGCTACCTAACAATCGTAAATCAGATCACATTGATATGAGCTTTGACTCTGTCCCTGATCATCAAAAAAGAATGCTGGGCAGTTCGTATGAACCGTTATTAAGCGCCCATCCACAAAATACGGACATCATCAAAAAAACCTTTTTAGGGTTCGATTTTGGCATGCCATTATGGGTGTCATCAATGACAGGCGGAACGGAAAAGGCGCATCATATCAACCATAATTTGGCGCGGGCATGCGGTGAATTTCAATTGGGTATGGGGTTGGGATCGTGTCGCCCGTTATTGGATAGTGATGATCGATTGAACGATTTTGATGTCAAACATCTGATGAATGGCGCGCCACTCTTTATCAATCTGGGTATCGCACAATTGGAAACTGTTACGATTGGTGACATCAACATATTGATCGACAGATTAAACGCCGATGGGCTTGCGATCCATGTGAACCCCTTACAGGAGTGGGCGCAAAAAGAGGGCGATCGTTACACAAAAGCGCCAATAGAAACAATCACGTCGATTTGTGAGAATTTAAATCATCCCATTATTGTAAAAGAAGTCGGGCAAGGCATGGGCCCCCAAAGCCTGAAAGCCCTAATGGATTTACCAATCGCCGCAATTGAATTGGCCGGATATGGCGGGACGAATTTTTCAATTTTGGAAATGCAGCGGGGCGGTGTTGATGCGTCTGACCCCTCTGCCGCCTTTGGTTATGTCGGACATACGACCCAAGAGATGATTGGATTTTTAAATGATATCAATAGAGATAAAAAAAGTGATATTGAAATTATTATATCAGGCGGAATCAAAGACCCCCTTAGCGGCCATATTCTCATGCAAGAATTACACATGAATTCGGTTATAGGCATGGCCAGCAATATTTTAAAATATGCCATGCAAGATTACGATATTTTACAACGCTATCTTTGCGACGTTCAGGAATGCTTTGCAATGGCGCAGGCCTATATCAAACCGTGAGTGACTTATCCTTTTACGCGCATGGTAAACTTTTATTAACATCCGAATATTTCGTCATGGATGGTGCAAGGGCCATTGCCTTGCCGACAAAGTTGGGTCAAAAAATGTATGTTCGATCCTATCATTCAGACAAACCAGACTTGAAATGGATAAGCCTAACATCACTAGATGAACCGTGGATGTCGGCAACGTTCGATTTAAATAATTTGGAAACAAAAGACAGTGAATA
>JAUHXB010000091.1 GCA_030427215.1 Alphaproteobacteria bacterium
TTTTTTAATCTGTTGTTTTAACCATTGCAGATAAGGTGTTTTATCATCTATTTTTTGAACACCAGAAATAGATTCAAAAATAATATCATTCTCTTTTTTTAACCAGAAAACCGCCTGTTTATAATTCACAAATTCATGTGTTTTATTAGCGATAATAAAGCCGAGTTCTTTGATTGATTTCGCATCACGGGCTTGTTTTTGAAGTTCTAAAAGACTGATAATTTTATCCATCTTTTATTGTACCTCCAAAAACCCTTTGATGCCGGCCTCTCGTATTCTTGAAATATCGACGGTTAATGTTCCACTCATACCGGGCAGTAACGGCTCATCATAATTATCTAACCCAGCGCGAATTTGAATCGATTGGCTAACGGGATCAACTTCACCATATATCTGTTTGATTTGGCCTGTATATTCACGTTCATTTTCACTTAAAAATAATGAGATTGGGGCGTCGACATTAATCCAACGCAAGGCGCGTGATGATAGCAAAAATTCAACATCTAACGTCCCTTTTGAGGCAACCTCCATCAACACGCGGTCTGTCCTTGTATATTCATTATCATTAGCTAATTTTTTCACAACGCGACCATCATAATCGGCACGAATGACACAATCATTCAAACGTTGTTCAATTGTTTTATTTTTGGCATCGGTCTGACGAGCCTCAACATTGGCTTGTTCGCGCTCTAATTTTGAGGCTAATTCCATATTGAATAAGCGAGATGTTGTTAATTTTTTGGTTTTTGCGAATTTTAATTCTGCTTTTGCTGCATCAATTTCGGCGCGCAAATCCTCGCAATGATATTCAAGTATCACATCATCTTTTTTAAATTCATCCCCATTTTCAAAATGAATTTTCTTTATTTGACCATCACGAGAGCTAGATATAACAGTTTTCAACCGCGGAACCAAAACGGCCTCCGCGGTGAGTTCATTCTCCTCGATATCAAATTGAAACGATTCCTCCATTGGTGGTGGATCGTCAATGATCTCCCCCTCCCCTCCTGCGGAGGGTTCAATGAATGTAAATTCCATCGGATCGATGATCTCATCATTTTCCAAATCACTAAACGCGGCGAAAGCGTTCATCTCCGTAATATCATCCAAAGAAAATGACGGCAACATCATCGCCCATTCATTAAAGGCCAATTGGATTGATGCTATATAAGAATCTGTTGCCGTAACCATCTCATGATAGGAAGAGCCAACAAAATTATATAGTGCTGATGGAACCGCAATGATTGCGGCCCCAACATTGGCAGCACGATTCGTCAATCCATTCACATTACGGCCAATCGATTCAACAGATTGATAATATGTTGTGTTGATCCTATTTGTTGCCTGATACCAAGATTGCCCTATGTCATCCTTTATCGCCCAGACTACATTGGCAGCATTATTATAACTTTCAGACATGTGATTTTTAGCATCGGCATATCCTTGCGCCACACCTAAATCAGGCATTTCAATAGTAGGAAGAGAGGATAAAACAACCTCTCGTTTTTCAGGATATAAATGATAGGCCACGCCCAAAATAATCATTGCGGGAATAAGCAAAACCAAACCGATCATGAAGATATAACGCGTCATGTTATGTCTCCCATTATATCTTCATCGGATAATGATAAACCCATTGTGTGCATCATATCGACATAGGCCTGGTTTAAATCTGCCAAGGCCTCTTGTTCTGCGATATTTGCCAATAAGGCATCTGTTTGTCTTTGTACGGATTCCAAACCAGAAACGGCCCCTAATTTTTCTTTTTCGATTGCGGCGCGGGCGCGACGTTGCGCAACTGCGTTTTGTGTTGTTGCTAAATCATAATTGTCTTTGGCAAGGTCAATACGAATTTGGGCTATATGGACCTGCGCAATAATGGCCGCGACAAGGGCTTTACGACGTTCATCCGCTAATTTTTCACGATTTTCCGCGGCGCGATATCGCGTTGGTAGACTTATGAAATCTGTTAGGCTTTGTGTGATTGCGGCTGAAAAGTTGCTCCAGCTATCATTAGCCAAAAACTTATTGCTGTCGTAATTTCGGCTATAAATAACATTCAGCCCTGGAAATGATCGAATTAATTCGCGTTCCTTGTCCCGAACCGCAATATTTTTATTAAGAAACT
The DNA here is from genome assembly GCA_030427215.1 of Alphaproteobacteria bacterium. GTDB lineage: Bacteria > Pseudomonadota > Alphaproteobacteria > Micavibrionales > UBA1664 > UBA1664. Next base: position 2,129 of record JAUHXB010000091.1, read on the forward strand.
CTTCGCGCAATTCAGGTCGATTTTGTAATGCCGTTTGAATAAAATTATTAATACGCGATTTATCACCCATCCCCTCAAATTTTGGTGCAATCGGTAAAAGATCGGTAGTTAAATTAAGCGTTTTCCCGAGTGGAATGGACGTGATGGCCTTAAGTTCTTGAGAAGCCAAAAGGGCAATTTCACGCATGTCCGCAATTTGACTTTTCTGATTGTAAATACGATCTAATTGATTGGCCGCACTCTCAATATTTAAATCTTGAGAATTCATGGCGGATTGCAATGATGTTTCCTTTGAATTGAGGTCTTTTAAATAAATATCCATACGCTTTGTTGCAGATTGGCCGATTTTTGCCTGCCAATAAGACCGATAAATATCGCTTTCAATGTTTTGAGATATTTTTTTCAACCGTTCTTTGGCAATAATTTCTCTATCCCCTGCGCTTTTTCCATCAAAATAAGCAATAACAGAATCCAAAATATTCCATTGCGCCTGTAAATCCGCCAAACGACGCGCCTTTTCCGATGATGTTGAAGGTTCCAAAGACTGCGTTCCGGTTAATATAGATTCACTGGATGATGCGGCGCGGTCATTACGGCGTGTGTATGTTCCTGAGCCTGTAATGTTGGGGGCGCCTTCAAATTGGGCCAGTGAGATATTATCTTTTGCGATCAATGTTTCCATCGCCGCCACGCGCGCATCCAAATTATATTTTTTCGCCCTGCGCATGGCTTCCGCCATAGAAAGGTAGAATTTTTCATTTCCCCTTAATCCTGTTGGGGCGTATGCTTTTTCCTCCTCTTTTTCAATCTGTTGAATATGTTCCGTACTGTCCAAAACCATGGGGTCTTTGGTCGTGCACCCACTGATTACGACTCCGCAAATCAGGCTGAAGATGGCACCCTTAAACGTCAAAAATTAATACCTCAAATTTAAAATATGCGGAAACCGCAAGAACATACATCTTTAATTCTACATATTCGTGAGGCTTTGCAAAGCTTTTTGCCTTCACAATAGGTATAAATTCAGGAATACTGGTTTTATGAGTGTATTGTCCCAAATTAAAAATCTTAAAGCCAACGTCATGACCGCAATTATCGGCCAGGAAGATGTCGTTGATCATTTAATGATTAGCCTTCTCTGTAATGGAAATTTATTGATTGAGGGGTTACCAGGATTGGCGAAAACACGGGCAATTAAGGCCCTATCATCACATATTGATTGTGATTTTAACCGTATCCAATTTGCCCCCGATCTCACCGCGCGCGATATCACGGGACAAGAGGTTTTATTTACTCACGAAGATGGGCGCCATTCCTATAAATTTGATAAGGGCCCCATTTTTGCCAATTTGGTTTTGGCCGATGAGGTCAACCGTGCCCCCGCTAAGGCACAGTCTTGTTTGCTAGAGGCGATGGAAGAACGCCAAGTCACCGTCGCCGCCGTGGCCCATAAATTACCAAAATTATTTATGGTGATGGCCACCATGAATCCATCCACACAACATGGAACAAATCCAATGGCCGAGGCGCAAATGGACAGGTTTATGATGCATGTGCGTGTTGATTACCCAGACGAAGAATCCGAGGTTAAAGTTTTACAACTGGTTCGCGGCGAAGAGAAAACAAAGGTAGACGGAGATGAAAAGCCTAAGGTTGAAAAACCAAAAATGCCCCAAGAAACAATCTTTCAGGCGCGATCAGAAATTGACGAGATCACAATATCCCCACAGATGGAACGATATATCGTTGATCTGGTTTTCGCCACGCGATATCCGGAACGATATAGTTATCAATTAAAATCATGTATCGCCGAGGGGGTCAGCCCGCGTGGATCATTGGCATTGGATCGCGCCGTTCGTGCCCATGCATGGTTTAGTGGGAATAGCGAAGTTCAACCCGAAAATATCGCGGCGATGATCCATTCCTGCCTACGTCACCGAATTCCAATTCCTGAGGATGCAAAAAAAGACAATGTCACATCCGAAGTTGTCATTGATGAATTATTGAAGGTTGTTAAAATTCCTTGAAAATAAACTTAATTAAGTTTATTTAGTTTAAATATGCAACCCTAAGCCATTGATTTTATTTGTTTAGACTTAATAAACTAAGGTTTTTCGTAACTTTATATTCAAAGCCGACTAACAGCGTTTATAGCAATCATTATAGGATAATTATCCTATTTTGTCAATTGTTACCGCGATCCCATAAAATTTTTATCCATGATGGTTTTGAATAAATCGCTTTCAAGATGATAATGCAACCATTTATGAACATTGGTATATGGTAACGCATCAAACCAATCACGGTCAACATTGGCAAATTGTCGGACAAATGGAAAGATACAAATATTAGTTAAAGAACTGTCGTTAACTGTATTGATATCATTTAATTTTTTCAGAAAATTTTCGCCCTGATCCCTCGCCTCTGAACAATCTTCGTCTGGGTAACGATTGGGATATTTATATCGATCCAAGGCACGCTTAAAAAATCCATCATTTTCGGCAATGAGGTCATGATCATAATCATCTCCACACGCCCATGTGATGATCTCTAAACTTTCATCAATCACTTGATTATCCGATGTCCATAAAACGGGAACGGTTGCCTTTGGCGATATCTCAATCATGTGATCTGGTTTATTTTTCAAATCAACCTCAATGATGTCAAAATCAATTTGACCAATCATCAACCCCATCCGTGCCCGCATCGCATAAGGACACCTACGAAAATTATATAAGATATGATTGCGCATAAAGTCATTATCCTGCTAAAAATGAAGTTACAAATTCATGTATTACATTTTTTAAAAGAGCGCACAAATGTCAAACGATAAAATCGACTTTAAGAATTTTTCTATCGAATTACTTTCACAATATATGATAGCCAAGGATTGGCGGAACACTTGGAATTACCTGTATCGGTTTATCGAAAGCCTGTCCCCTAAATTAAATCAGAGCGATAATATTCGTTTTCAAAAAAGTATATTATCTTCACCAGAGGGCATTGATTATGCTAACGAGCTTGGCGGCATTATTGGGGAGCTTATCTATTCCCTTCTGATTAATCCCGAGGTTTCCCTTCCTGATGAGGAGTTTTATCATTTGATTTTTAGCGGACAAATTATCCATCTTTTATTCACTAAAAAAAATATTAACACTGATCCAATTATAGAAGAGATATTAAAAGATAATAAAAAGCTTTCTGCCATATTACAAAAAAAACTACTCTTACTGATTAGTCTTGATAGTGATTTAGATATCATAAAAATCTTTAAAAAGATTGATACGAAATATAGAGCCATAGCTGTATCAGCCTTTCTTGGTTACGATATGCTTTACACGAAAAAATCCTATGAGAATAAAATATCGCTTTATGAATTACGGAGCGATTTGGAAAAGGTAAATATTAACCCCTATTTATTGCTTACGTTATCATCGCCATATTTTACATCCAGCTATATGAATCATCCTCAAAAGCATGATGTAAAATATAATATTAATAAGGCAATGTTAAATGAACTGCGCTCTAATAAAAAAGATATTGAGGCACTCAAAAAATATATTATTACCGATACGTTTTCTAAACGTGAAAAG
>JAUHXB010000092.1 GCA_030427215.1 Alphaproteobacteria bacterium
CCTCGATCCAATTATGAATGGATTATCAAGTTACTTGGGGATGGAAGGGCTCAACACGCCTGGGCTTCAATATAAAATGGATGATGCCTATTTCGAACGGATTGATGCGTTAGATTACGCGATGCATCACGATGATGGACAGCATTTGGATGGGTTGGATCAGGCGGATATTATCTTGGTCGGCGTATCAAGAACATCGAAAACACCAACATCCGTGTATTTGGCTAACCGCGGTTTAAAGACAGGAAATATTCCTCTTGTTCCTAAAGTGAGGCTTGATGAGAGTTATTTTACATTTTCAAAACCACTGTACATCGGGTTAACTGAATCCGCATCTCGGTTGGTTGAAACACGCAAAAACCGATTGGTTGAAGAGGGCAAAGATGAATCCGTCTATCGCGATAATGCCTATTTGGATGAACAGGCAATTAATGATGAGATTAGGGCCGCGCGCAAATTATTTTCATCACATGGATGGCCTGTCATTGATGTGACAAAACGATCTATCGAAGAAACTGCCTCGGAAATTATTGCGATTTATAATCGCCAAAGGGCGAAAAAAACGGGGTCATTATTGTCATGAAAATTATCGGATTAACCGGATCTATCGGAATGGGAAAATCGGTTTTGGCTGATCAATTTCGATCAATTGGTGTGCCCGTCCATGATGCGGATGCCGTTGTTCACGCATTAATGAAACCGAATGGTTTGGCATTTGATGATATCAAAAACGCGTTTCCCGACGTGATTATAAATGGGGAAATTGACCGAAAAAAATTAGGACAAGTGGTTTTTAATGATGATGAAAAACGCAGTATTTTAGAAGGTATTTTACACCCATTAGTGCGTCAATCATCCAATCATTTTATCGCTCAATGTCGTAAACGCCGTGAAAAAATATGTGTGTTGGATATTCCATTATTATTTGAAACGGGCAGGGATAAAGATGTTGATGTCACTCTGACCGTCACCGCGCCAAAATGGGTACAACGCAGGCGGGTTTTATCTCGCAAAAATATGACAGATGATAAATTTAAATCGATTGTCAAAACGCAAATGCCTGATTATCGTAAACGTTTGATGAGCGATGTTGTGATAACTTCCGCACGCGGAAAACGTCATACGCTAAATGAGATAAAAAAATTAAAAGAATATAATGCAAAATAAAAAACAAATCTGGGCGATACAACATATTGGGTACGAAGATTTAGGATCGTTTGAACCTGTCCTCAAATCCCGAGGGTTTGAGGTCAAATATTTTTGTTCCCGCAATATTGATTATAAGGGTTTGTTTGCCTCTGACCCAGATTTGGTGATTAATTTGGGTGGGCCGATGAGTGTGTATGACGATGAAAAGCACCCTTGGGTTCACGCGGAACAACAATTTATTGCTGAACGTATTGAATCCGAAAAACCACTCATGGGAATTTGTTTTGGCGCGCAAATGATTGCAAAGGCGCTGGGCGCAAATACATATGCGGGACCTCAGGGCAAAGAAATCGGATGGTCAAAAATTACCGTGAATGATGAGGGCATGAAAACACCTTTCCGTCATTTGGACGGGTCAAAAACACATATGTTACATTGGCATGGCGATACTTTTGATTTGCCTGATGGTGCGGTGTTATTGGCCTCGTCCGATCACTATCAAAAACAGGCCTATAGTTACGGCGATCATATTTTTTGTTTTCAATGCCATCCTGAGGTCACCCCTGCAAAATTGAAATTATGGTACGCCAGTAACAGACATGATATCGAAGAGGTCGGTCAAACGGTGGATCAATTACAAAAAGACAGCGAGGTCCATAATGAAACGCTATCAAAACAGGCGGTTTTATTCCTCAATGAATGGCTGGATGAACAGGGGTTGTAATTAGTATTTGCATTTTTATGTTTTTATCGCTATAAAATATTATGTTTATAGTAAAACTAAAAACACCACTTAATGATTTATCGATTGATCCTAATTTTGCAAAACTCAAACAGCATTTAGCAAAAAACAGATTTAATGCAATTAAAAAAATGCAAGAAATAGTTGCTGAAAAAGAAGAAAAAACAGGTTTCAGCAACTATTCTTCACACGTAATTGAAGCTGCAGTATTTTATTCACAAGGCTTATCACAGTATAGTGAATTAGATGCACAAAGTGCTTTTGATAAAGCGACAATTATAGACAAAATTCATATTAGCAGAGTATTGTATTATACTGCATCAGCGTCTGTATCCTCAGCATTTAAAGCTGCAGAACAATATAGTAGAAGAAATATTCTTAATTATAGGATCCGAAAAGTGATTAAAACTCTAAATAAACACTTACATTTATAACGCTATCATATGATTTTTTTGTTGAAGTAAAAATATAATTTAAACCTATTGTCTTCGTCGTCCCCATAACCAAAAACCAATGGATGATAAAACAACCAATTGGGTGATGATATATCCAATGCCATATGTGATGTCATAGTTTTCGTCTATCCATCCCAAAACCAAACTGGTTGGAATAAAAACCAGACTGATCAGCAATCCTAATGTTGATAAAATTGTTGCACGGCGCGCGGGGTCGGCATGTTTGTTAATTGCATTTTGGGCGAATGGAAATCCATATCCCCATATTCCAGATACGGCAACAATTGCAATAATCGCCAACGGTGTTTGGAATATCATGGCGATGAATCCTGCGGTAAAGGTTAGCCCAGCCAAAATCATAATGGCATGACGATTGGATAGGCCGTGATTGTAATAATGGCCGAAATGACCAATCAAACCCCCGAATAAAAATCCGCCTGCTGCGATATATCCGAAATAATCCGTCGGGATACCGACATACATCATGTAAGGTTGTTGCATCCATAAAAAAATCTTGGTTGTGCAAAATAAAATCGTACAAACCAAAATAATCCCGGCAATTTCACGATGCCCATGAAGGGCATATTTCATTGTGACATAAATGTCATGAATGGGATTTTTATCCGCCACGCGTTTAATGCGCTCTGGTTCAATAATTAACAATGCACAAATGGCGGCAATTATTAATGTTATAATATCCAACATTAGGGGAAGGCGTATATCATATTGAAACGCAATCCCGCCAAGGATGGACGCAATTGCAATGGCATAAAGGCTGATCCCATGGCGTTTGCCTTCCAATTTTTGATAGAGATGCTCCTTTTTCATCGCCAATGTGTCATAGATCAGGGATGTCACCGTCCCTGAATGAAAGGCAATGCCTGCACCAATTATGGCCTGCGCCATGATGGCACTTGTGAAACTATCGGCAAATAACAGACCAATATATCCAATAAAACATGTGATTGCCGCGATGAATAATGTGCCCTTACGACTCCACATATCCGACATCCATCCGCTGGGCACTTCCATCGCGATAATCATTGTGGCAAACACGGCCTCCCCAATGAGAAATTGTTGAAAGGTCAGGCCAATTCTTTGTTCAAAATATGGAATGATTACGGGGAGGATAAACACCGTGCTCATACAAAACGTATAACAATAAATCAGAAATATATTGCGTTTTATAGTCATGGGGCGCGTTGCCTTTCAAGCCATCGATCCTTTGTAAGGGCATAGCAATGTTCATCCATCATGTTACCGTTTAAATTACATTTGTGATTTTTAGGTAATGTCTCAACAAATTCAAATCCACATTTTTCAATGATCCGACGACTGGCATGATTATCATCGTAATAAGTGATTACAATTTTATGACTGCTGGTCTGATTAAAAATATAATCAATGATGCCACGCGTTTTTTCAGTGGCATACCCCTGACCAAGATAATCAATATTACCCCAGTATCCCGTCGCAACAACACCGTCTTCGCCCGTTGCGTTATAACCACCAACCATCACCAAATCATGCGTTTGTTTGTGAAACCCAAACATAATGCATCCACCTTTTTCAGCATCAGCAGGTGTAAATTCAGTGATAAATGATTTTGTGGCGTCCATTCCAAATTGATTATCGGCGGACCAATTCATCCATTTTTGAAGCTCTGACCAATTGGCTTCTTTGATCGCCTGCATGGCAGGGGCATCGTCAATGATAGGTTGTCGGAAATATAATCGTTCAGTTTCAAATAATATATTGCTCATGGGGTCATGCCCCATTTCACATTAAAATCATTTAAATGATCGGCGTTATAAAGTGAGTACCAATGTTTATCAGTGATGGATCCATCAGGTAGAACATCTTCGTCATGAACGGTATATTCGTATTTAAACCCTGCCTTTTCAATAACGCGACGACTGGCATTATTGCTTTCCGAAACAACTATAGTAACCTTTTTTGCATCTAAAGCATTGAAGGCATATCTGATTAAAGCCTTTGTCCCCTCGGTGGCATAGCCCTTCCCCGTTGCCGATGTGCGATACCAATATCCAATTTCAATGATACGATGTTCCCAATCAAAACGATGTAGGCCAGTACCCCCAAGAAATTTTCCTGTTTTTTTATCAAAGGCATAAAGCGTTAGATCCTCTTTTTTTAAAAATCGGATATGGGCTTCACGTGCAACGATTTCATCTTCTTCTATTGTACTTCTCGTTTTTGCCCAATCCATCCATTTATGAATTTCGGCGAAAGATTCCTCTTTACCCTCGTGAATTGCTACGCCATCACAAAATCGTGGTTCACGGATGATCATCCGATCCGTCACAATCGGCATTGGTATATCAATTAATATTGGGTTTTTAGTGTTAAATTCTGTCATATCAGGCTCTTTTTCTATTTTAAGAAGCTGATAAGTCGTTCATTTTATTAAGAAATACCAGCCTTGTTTAGTTCGTTTGATAAATTCGGCTGGTGGTGGTGTATGAAATTACACTGTGGAACCAACCCTGCAAACACGTGATCGCGGTTTGGAATTGCCATTATTATAAAGCAACCCAACCGTTAAAATCATAAGTGTAAAAACAAAGTGTTCCATAATCATTATTTATTGAAACATAATTACGTATTGGAAAGCAAGATAATTCTTAATGAACATTGTTATTACCCGACTTGTTCGGGTAATCCATTCTGTATTATCATCATCTCGGTGTGAATCCCCCGAATGAATCGGGGGATGACAAAAATGAAGAGATAACCTTTAAAAATCAATTTCGCGGCCGCCTTTGGTCCATGCACCATACCGTGTTGGGTCTTCTTTTTCGCGGGTTTGGGCTCCGTCTTTAGTTTCTGATAGTTCTTCCCCTTTTAATTTAGGGTTCTTTTTAACCTCTTCCGCAACCTTCCGATTGCGCGACATGGATGTGTCATCATTGTAAATATTTGTGTCTGTCATTTTTTAGCCACCTTTCTATATTAAATAAGATAGCTATGGGATATTTAAAAACAACCATTTTAATGGCGGGTATGACCGCATTATTCATGGGGCTTGGCGCCATGATTGGCGGCGGGTCGGGCATGATGATTGCGCTGGTCATTGCGGTTGGCATGAATGTGTTTAGTTGGTGGAATTCCGACAAAATGGTTTTGCGTTATTATAAGGCACGCCAAGTCGATCAATCCACTGCACCAGATTTATACAATATGGTCATGCAAATGGTGGAAAATGCCAATATGCCGATGCCAAAGGTTTATATTATTGATAATGATCAACCCAACGCGTTTGCGACGGGGCGTAACCCCGAAAATGCGGCGGTTGCCGC
>JAUHXB010000093.1 GCA_030427215.1 Alphaproteobacteria bacterium
GCTTGTGCCTCCACCCGCCATACGGTCATTTACGCCTCCCCCCTGATATTGAATAATGACATTATCATCTTGTGATTGAGGGCGCATAACCTGCGGTTCAGGGGCAATGGCGATCACGAATGGTTTCTTTACGGGGTAGGGCAGTCCGTTTGCAATTAAAATTGACTTGCTTTCAATCGCTTTTTTTATGTTTGGAAGTGGTGGCGGTAGAATAATTGCATTTTCAGTTTTGGAAACATTATCGATTAATTTTTCGAAGGCGAATGGCTTTTTTTGTGGAATAATATCTTGCGATTGAACAGGTGATCCGAACAGTAAAGCAACAAAAAACAGAAAATAAATCATGAATATATTACAACAGCATTGAACAGATTGAGCAAGATAGTGATCAGCATATTGAATCTTTGATAGATGTCATGTATTCAATGAATATTGTTTTTTACAAAAGAGGATAAAATAAACATGTCATTAGATAAATCAGATATAGAAAAAAGAATGAAGGGCGCCGTTGATGCGCTGAAATCAGAGTTTGGTGGATTGCGTGCAGGGCGTGCCTCCACATCATTACTTGATACAGTTGTTGTTGATGTTTACGGTTCAAAAATGCCGCTTAATCAGGTTGGATCAGTATCTGTGCCTGAACCACGTTTATTAACCGTAACCGTATGGGATGCAGGCAATGCACCAGCCGTTGAAAAGGCCATTCGTAACGCTGGATTAGGACTAAATCCTATGGCAGAAGGGGCACTCATCCGTATTCCTATGCCAGAATTGAACGAAGAACGCCGTAAGGAATTGGTAAAAATTGCTGGGAAATATTCTGAAACGGCACGCATTGCCATTCGTAATGTGCGCAAGGATGGGATGGACACGATTAAGGCGGATAAAGATTTACCTGAAGATGATCAAAAACGCCAATCTGATGAGGTTCAAAAGTTAACGGATGATCACATCAAACAGGTTGATACGCTATTGTCAGATAAAGAATCTGACATTATGGCGGTTTAATCTACAGTACTTTAACGTCATGTCTGTACTTCCTCAACACATTGCAATCATCATGGACGGAAATGGCCGATGGGCCAAGGCTCGTCGATTACCTCGCACTGCGGGTCATAAAAAGGGCGTGGATGCGACAAAGGCAATTGTCAAACATGCGGGAGAAATTGGACTTCAATACTTGACACTTTATGCATTCTCAACTGAAAACTGGCAACGACCTGCGGACGAAGTGAATGACCTTATGGGCTTACTTCGTTTTTATTTAAAATCAGAGGCAGCGGAACTTCATAAAAACAATGTTCGCCTTCGTGTGATTGGGACAAGAGATAATTTATCAAAAGATATTATTGATATGATTGACCATTTGGAAGGCCTATCAAAGAATAATACGGGATTGAATTTAACACTGGCGTTAGATTACGGCGGGCGGCAAGAGATTATGAATGCTGTTCAATCCTTCATTGCGGCGAAGGCCGCAACCCATGGCGATATAGATTCTAGCCTTCGCCGAGATGACAAGTCGGACATTGATGAAAAAGAATTTGGAAAACATCTCTACACACATGACTTACCTGATCCTGACTTATTGATCAGAACAAGTGGCGAAATGCGGATTAGTAATTTTTTACTGTGGCAATGTGCTTACAGTGAATTTATCTTTCATGATAAATATTGGCCTGATTTTACCGTTGATGATTTTGACAATTGTATTACCGATTACCAAAATCGGGACCGCCGATATGGTACGGTGGAAAGTGTAAAGGTCACATGAGTTTTTTAAAACGTCTTTTGTCTGCATTAATTATGGGGCCCATTGTTATAATGGCGCTTTATCAAGGCGGTATCGTTTTTCAGTCCTTAGTTGGATTGTTGATTGTGATCGCCATCTATGAGTTTTGGAGTTTGTCCAAAAACGAAGTGAAACGCCGTTGGAAATTAAGTGTTTTGGTCTTTGGAATTTTATATTCCATTGCGGCTTACTTTGCCCTGACGGATCTGCGTGATGTATACGGATTTGTTTTTACTGGTCTGATCATTATCGGGGTATGGGCATCGGATATCGGGGCCTATATCTTTGGAAAATTAATCGGTGGGCGTAAATTATGCCCATCCATATCACCCAATAAAACATGGGCTGGATTAATTGGGGCGTGTTTATTTCCATCATTTATTTTAGATGGATATCTGGCCTTTTTCGCTAACAATTTGACTGCGCGCGAAACTGTATTGTGGTCATTAGGCGCGTCGTTGGTCATTGGGTTATTGGGGCAGGCGGGTGATTTGTTTATTTCACTGTTAAAACGTCGTGTTGGATTAAAAGATACAGGCAAACTTATCCCCGGTCATGGAGGAATATTGGACCGTATTGACGCCCTGATGTTGGTTGTTATTGTGGTTTGGATACTGCTCACATTAAAAGTTGTGATATGGGATATGAACTTGTTAGTGTTTTAAGGCTTGTGATTGGTTTTTTATTTTAAATCAATTATAATCACGAATAATTATCACATAGAAAGATAAAAAATAGATGATTGATTATATACAAGATTACGCAAATTTTGGATGGAATGGCTTGACTGACTTCATCCTACCGTTTTTGGTCATCTTATCTATTTTGGTATTTGTGCATGAATGGGGGCATTATATTGTTGCCCGTCTATGTGGTGTGAAGGTTGAAACATTCTCTATCGGTTTTGGAAAAGAGCTGTTCGGTTATACGGATAAAAGTGACACACGCTGGAAATTCTCACTTATACCCCTTGGTGGATATGTTCAAATGTTTGGTGATACTGACCCATCAAGTGCCAACAGCAAGGCCGAATTAACTGATGGCGATAAAAAACGCCCAATGACGGATACTGAAAAAGACGTTGCGTTTTTTACACAGCCTGTTTGGCAGCGGGCTTTGATTGTCTTTGCTGGCCCTGCAATTAATTTTTTATTCGCGATCATTCTTCTTGTTGGTCTTTACAGCTATGTTGGGAAGCCGGTTACCCCTCCTGTTGCTGCAGCGGTTATCATTGACGGGGCAGGGGACGCCGCAGGAATTGAACCTCATGACCGTATTCTTGCCATTGACGGCAAATCTATTGAAAGTTTTTCTGATATTCAACGTCAGGTCGCAATTTCATTGGATCGTCCTCTCGATTTAACAATTCTGCGTGATGGTTCGGAAATAAACTTGACGGTGACACCGGAACGTCAAACGATGGAAGATCGCTTTGGTTTTAGCAGTTCTCGGGGCATGATTGGGATTATGGGATCGGAAAAAGCAGTTGATCCATCAAGCATCGTTGCAATTAATGGGCGTAATATTGAAAATTTAAGCGACACCCAACGACAAAATCAAATTAATCGTATTTTGGATAAAGACGCCATTATAACACTGCCCGGTGGAGAAGATGGTGCAGGACAAGATGTTCGTGTTCACGTCACGCGCGGTGGTGAAAATAATGAACAGTTATTTTTGTCGCAATCAACCACAAAAGAAATTGTATCTCATGGCCCTGTTACGGCGGTTGGTGCCGCATTCAAGGAAACATGGTTTATTATAACCGGAACATTGGAAGCGATCGGTCAAATATTTACGGGAACGCGAAGCGCGACTGAGCTGGGTGGAATCGTTCGTATTGGCGCGATTGCAGGTGATGCGGCGCAGACAGGATTAATTGCCCTCATCACCTTTACGGCTTTGCTGTCAATAAATTTGGGATTGATCAATTTATTTCCTATACCGTTACTGGATGGTGGGCATTTGGTATTTTATGCTTATGAGGCTTTATTAGGAAAACCAATGTCAGAAAAAGTCATGGACTATGCTCTGCGTTTTGGTATGGTCTTTTTGATTGGATTAATGGCCTTTGCCAATTTAAATGATATTGTTCAGATCGTGTTATGATGATGAAATTTTTTGTATTTATATTCTGTTTTACATTTGGTTTATATACGCCGTCCTTTGCCCAAGATCGTGGTGGTGATTTTTTTGATTTTAAACCGCAATCGGCAAAACAAACCCGCGTGAATAATATTTCTGTTGAGGGGACAAACCGTGTTGCGCCATCAACTGTTATTTCCTATATGGATATCAAGCCAGGCGAGTCATACTCTCAAGACGACTTAAGTGAATCACTCAAAAATCTATATGCAACGGGGCTATTCGCCGACGTGAATATCCGCCAAGATAAAAACGATCTTGTGGTTGTGGTGGTTGAAAACCCCATCATCAACCGTGTTGTATTTGAAGGCAATGACGAGATTGAGGATTCGGATTTAGCTGGCGAAATATCATCTCGGCCTCGTGCGGTTTACGTTCGCAATGATGTTCGTAATGATGTTTCAAGAGTACAAGAACTTTATCGTCGTTCAGGCAAATATTCTGCGGAAGTGACGCCTGAAATTATTAAATTGGATCAAAACCGTATTGATCTGATTTTTAATATTACCGAAGGTTCAGATAGCCGAATTATGGGCGTTCAATTTATTGGCAATGAGGCATTTAGCGATAATGACCTTCGTAGTGCCATAGCGACAAAAGAAAATCGATGGTACAGATTTTTGTCAGGTAATGACAAATATGATCCCGATCGTTTAGCCTTTGACGAAGAATTACTTCGTCGTTTTTATATGAAAAACGGATATGTTGATTATAACCTTGTATCGACAAATTCGGAACTTGCGCCCAACAAAGACGCATTCTTTATTACATTTACTGTTGATGAGGGAGAGCGTTATAAAATTAATTCCATCACTGCGGATACATCTGCATTAAGAAATGTTAACCAATCAGATGTAGAGGCTGTCATCACCATGGAAGAGGGCAACTGGTACTCATCCGATGATTTGGAAAATAGCGTTGATGCCGTGACGAATAAATTGGGCGATTTACAATATGCATTCGCCCGTATTCGTCCCGATGTTCGTCGTAACCCTGATAAAACGGTTGATGTTGTTTTTCGTGCCGAAGAAACACAACGCGTATTTGTGGAAGAGATTAATATCAAAGGCAATGTCAGAACATTGGATAAAGTTATCCGCCGTGAATTTGATGTGGTTGAGGGTGATCCTTTTTCATCATCAAAAATTGCCAAGGCAGAACGCGATATTCAAAGCCTAGATTTCTTTAATAATGTCGTTGTTCGTCCCAAACCGGGGTCTTCCCCTGACCAAACCGTCATTGATGTAGAGGTTGAGGAAAAATCAACCGGTGAAGTGTCCATTGGTGCAGGATTTTCATCCTCTGATGGTGCGCTAGCTGACCTGCGTATTCGGGAGAGAAATTTCCTTGGAAAGGGTCAGGATGTTTTATTCTCAACAACAATTGCAGGGGAAAGAACAGAATTTGATTTGTCTTTCACTGAACCTTATTTCTTTAACCGTGATTTGGCCGCAGGGGTTGATTTGTTCCATATTACGAGAGACCTTCAGGATGAAAGTTCGTATGATCAACGCACAACGGGGGGGGCATTGCGCTTATCCTATCCTTTAACAAATAAATTGCGTCAGACATTAAAATATCGCTATCAGAATAATGAAATTGATGAAATTGACGCATCAGCATCGCGCTTTATCCGTGATCAGGAAGGGAAGCGATCAACATCTGCAATTTCACAGAACTTATCCTATATCGATTTGAACAACACGATCGCACCAACGGATGGTGTTC
>JAUHXB010000094.1 GCA_030427215.1 Alphaproteobacteria bacterium
ATATAAAGTTTACATAAAATTTTATATGAATGCAAGTGTTTTTTTACAAGGATTTATAATCCCCTCTTCACATTCAATGATACAGTTTATACTGTTCACAACGATAGTAATAAACTATGAAATAGCCATCCTTAAGGATTATGTGTCAAGGTTATTACGTGATAAGGTTTGCATTAATGGATTATACTTTATTCGCAATTATCATGTTGTTAAGCTTATGTGGGTTTAACAATACAGTCTGGTTTTTTAAAATCTTTGATTTTTTTAGACTTCAATATGCATTAGCTTCTATTTCACTGGCACTATACTCGTTTTTTATTGAAGATTATATTTTACTTACATTATCTGTTTTTCTTTCAATACTTAATCTATGGCGTATTCGCAATTATATACCACGTTTAAAGTTTACGTTTTTTCGAAGCATTAAAAATAAAAAAGATATAATGTCAGTCAATACGTACCTTAAAAATGATGAGCCTCATAAGCTTGAGACAATTATAGATACAGCTGATCCTGACGTCTTACTTCTTATGGAAATCACGGATCGTTTGGAATTAACTTTAAAAAACATATTTGCAAGATATCCGTACCAACTTAAAGCACCTGTTAGAGATGGTTTTTGTATTTGTCTGCTGAGCAAAAATAAAATGGATAACGCTCAAATAACCCATCATGGTGTTGGTGACAGTCCATTGCTACAGGCAGATATAAATGTTAATGACAAGAACTATAGTTTCTTTTCTGCCCATCCAAAGCCAGCATTTAATAAAAAATGGGACAATGAACGTCATTATTATTTCAGAGCTATTGAGAAAATTATAGCAAATTCAAAATATAGCCCGATTATAATGGGCGATTTTAATTCAGTTCCATGGGAAAGCCACTTTAATAAGTTTTTAGAGAGAACAAATACTAAAAGTACTTTAATTCATAATGGCTATAAAATTACGTGGCCAGTCTATTTTATACCAATGGGAGTGCCGATGGACCATATTATTATAGGAAATGATGTGAATTTTTCTGACCTAAAAGTTGGCCCTTCATGCGGGTCAGACCATTACCCTATTGGCATTGATCTTAATTAAGCCCCAAAACTAAAATTGTAGTGAATCAAAAAAATCTTTGTTAAAAATCACGATGATAGATTATTAAAACCATAATCGGTAACAAATTGTGTCGCGACTTGACTTGCTTTCATTACTGCGTCTTCAAAATTATTATTAACTATATAATGACAAAATGCTCCATGTAAGACATCCCCTGCCCCAAGCGTATCAACCACGTGCACTTTTTGAACCGAGATGTTTGTAAAGCCTTTATTTTGAGAATAACAAATAATGCCTTCGTAACCTGACGTTATCGCAAAATTCTTTATGCCCAAGTCCTGAAAAAATTGGATAACATCCTGCTTTGAACGACATTGCGAAGGCATAAATTCATTCCCTGTAATCACATAATCAACATCATTTAAAAATTCTAAATACCGATCATCTCGCCATTTATCGGCATCAAACACAACTGGCCTATTTTTTGTTTGCGCTTGTTGTATGGCATCAATAGCGGAGTTAATAAAAAATCCATCAATAAATAACAAGTCACCTTTCAAATCAAAATCTTTCTCCAAATGATTTAATTGATTGTCCTTCGCAGAACTTATAACAGTTCGAGATCCATTCGTTTTATTTACAAGAATTGATGATGAATGAACGCAATAATTATCGCTTGCATAATCCACTATTTTTAAATTTTCATGATATAAATCGTTGCATATTATTTGTGCATAAGGTGATTGTCCTATACGGGTGTGAAGCGTTGCCTCACCACCCAACAATGCATATGTTCTTGCCGCATTTGTGGCGAATCCACCTGCCTGAGGATAACTCTTTAAGGCTCTTATTTTCTGATCTTCTTTCGGAAATTCATTCAAAACATAAACGTGATCCAAACAGCATGTTCCGATAAAATCCGCTTTCACAACTTAAGCCCCAAAAATGGCGGTGTCGTCCAATTCTTGTTCTATACGGATCAATTGGTTATATTTGGCGATGCGGTCAGAACGGCTTAATGATCCTGTTTTAATTTGTCCGCAATTTGTTGCCACGGCTAAATCGGCAATGATGGAATCTTCGGTTTCGCCACTGCGGTGTGACATGACAATCCCGTACCCCGCGCGTTTGGCCATTTCGATGGTGTCCAGTGTTTCGGTTAGCGTTCCGATCTGGTTTACCTTGATCAAAATCGCGTTGGCGGCGTCTTGGTCGATGCCTTGCGCCAATCGGTTCACATTTGTCACAAATAAATCATCACCGACCAATTGAATTTTATCACCAAGTGCACGATTGAGGTTCACCCATCCATCCCAATCATTTTCATCTAAACCATCTTCGATAGATAGGATCGGGTATCGGGCGCAAATATCTTCGTAATAGTGAATCATTTCATCGGATGAAAGTGATTTACCCTCACCTTTTAAATGATATTGACCATCCTTAAATATTTCCGTTGCGGCAACATCCAGCGCTAATACAACGTCTTCACCAGCCTTATATCCGGCTTTTTCAATCGCCTTCATGACATAACCTAATGCTTCATCAGTTGAGGCCAAATTCGGGGCAAACCCGCCTTCATCGCCAACATTTGTGTTATGGCCCGCGGCGCTTAATTCAGATCTAAGTGCATGAAAAATTTCTGAACCCCATCGAATGGATTCCGTACATGTTTCTGCGCCCACGGGCACAATCATAAATTCCTGCACATCCACCGCGTTATCGGCATGCGCGCCACCATTGATGATATTCATCATCGGCATGGGCAATGCGTGGGCGTGCACCCCACCAATATATTTATAAAGTGGCATGTCATATGCCATCGCCGAGGCCTTGGCACACGCCAAAGACACACCCAACATCGCATTCGCGCCCAATTTAGATTTATTTTCCGTGCCATCCAACGCAATCAATATGTGATCAATTGTCATTTGCGCGGTAGCATCCATACCCAATAAATTTTCAGAAATATCACCAAAGATATTGTCAATCGCGTTGATAACGCCCTTACCGTTATAACGTTTTTTATCGTTGTCGCGTAACTCCACCGCCTCATGCGCACCAGTTGACGCACCAGAGGGCACAGCCGCACGCCCAAACGCGCCATTTTCAAGGGTCACGTCGACCTCAACAGTTGGGTTTCCACGTGAATCCAATATTTCGCGGGCGTTAATATCTATAATTGCTGGCATGGTCTAATAATCCTTTATTATGGTTTATGCGGCTTCTTCGTCGTCTGATGATGTTTTAAGACGAGGCAGGGTCACGCCCTTTTGCCCCATATAGTTTCCTGCGCGCGCGGCGTAAGTCACTTCACACGGGCTGTCGCCCTTGTAAAACAAGAACTGGCAAATACCTTCATTGGCGTAGACTTTGGCGGGGAGTGGCGTTGTGTTGGATATCTCCAATGTCACTTGCCCTTCCCATCCGGGTTCCAAGGGCGTAACATTCACAATTAATCCACAACGCGCATAGGTACTTTTCCCCAGACATATCACCAACACGTCATCAGGAATTTTAAAATATTCAACCGTACGGCACAGGGCGAAACTGTTCGGCGGGATAATACACACATCTGTTTTCCGCTCAACAAATGAACTTTCATCAAAATTCTTTGGATCAACAATGGCGTTATCGACATTGGTAAATATCATAAATTCATCCGCCAATCGTGCGTCATAGCCATAGGATGAGAGGCCGTAAGAGATAATCCCCTGCCCCTTTTGTTTTTCATGAAATGGTTCAATCATTTGATTGTTTTTAGATTCATCGCGAATCCAATGATCGGGCATAATGCTCATTTATCTTTTTTCTTTTCTTGTTTCGATGTTGCCGCGGCCTTTCGGCGTTTCAGGTTTTCCCTCAACTTCGCCGCGCGTTTATCTAATTTTTCATTATCTTTATTTTTCTGATTATTCATTGCACCATAAATCCTTGAACCTCTCAAATATTTAGGCTAAAACATCCACAGTAATCAAGTGATTTTATATGCTGCCGTAGCTCAGTGGTAGAGCGCACCCTTGGTAAGGGTGAGGCCGGGAGTTCAATTCTCCTCGGCAGCACCATTAATCATTTGACCCCCTGAAAACATGCCCAAAGCCTTGAAGGGCAACGTTTTTTGAGGTGTTCTATGTGGCCCATTTCGGTGGTACGCGAAGCCCTCTGTAAAAGCTAATCTGAGCAGCGTTCTCTGAAGACTAATGTCTCCACTTTCCCATAGTTTCCAAGGGCTTGAAAGGAACTTCAATGAGAGTTCTATCATTTCCTCAAGCCTGCCTGCCTTTGGCTCACTGTTTGAGAGGTTTTCACGCATGCGAGCCTTGTCTTTTTCAAGCTGATCGAGCTTGCTTTCATAAGCGACGATCACAGAGTCGTTGGTCGCGTTCATGATACGACCAAGCAGCGTTTCAATTTGTTTCTCGATATCGATAATCTGGCGTTGCGCCGAACGCTTCGCGTCCTTCGCTTGGGCCAAACGGGCATCCCAAGCTTGCTTGAACATGGCCTTCGTCAAAGCAAAGAGCTTTGGGCTTGGCTCAAGTGTCTTGACGACCTCACCGAACGCATCTTCGAGCTTGTCGCGTGGAATAGATTTTCCGTAGCTGTCACAACCCTTCGTATGGCATGCATAATATGGGTAACTCTTATATTTGCCTTTGGACCAGGAAGACCGCAGAGACGCGTTGCAATCGCCGCAGGTGGCAAATCCTCTCAAGGCAAAGTCCACACCAGTGTTTTTTCGTTCTGGTGCATATCCAGTAATTTTCAGGCGCTCTTGCACCCTATCGAATGTCGCCATTGAGATAAGAGGAGCATGCTGACCTTTGAGCCAACTCAGCCCGTAGACCTTACTGCAAACATAGCCAGCATAGAGCGGCTGTCTGAGCAGGTCAGCAACACGCTTAACACGAACTACACCCTGGAGGTTGTGCGGATAGTCAGGTTTCGTTTCTAGAAAACGCTTCACTTCCGTCTGCGTTTGAAAGCGTCCAGCGGCGAAACCTTCTAGTGCTTCGCGCACAACGCTTGCATGTGGTTCATCAGGAACAAGCAATTTGCCATGCCCCTTCACGGTCATGTAGCGGTAGCCGACGGGCGCATTGTGCACCCAGTAACCCGACTGCATACGAGCCTTCATTTTCTGGGCGACTTGCCGTCCATTTTGCTTACGCTCTAGCGCACCTTGGGCCGCCATGATCGTCTCGATGAATTCACCTTCCGGTGTCTCATCAAATTTGAAATTCAGGCATTCGATGGATGCACGCCTCATACGGAAGGCTTCCCGCAAATCCAGATGGAACCTTGTGTCACGTGCGAAGCGCTTGAGGTCATCAAAGATCACGACAAAGCGCGTATCAGGCTGAGCATCAAGGAACGACAACAAAGCCACCATCCCTGGACGCTTCATGAAATCTCCACCACCGGAAATGGTATCAGGAAACACCGCTGCTACGTTGAAGCCTTTAGATTGAGCAAACTCGCGGCAACGAGTCTCTTGGCTTTGAAGGCCATGCCCGTCCTCTTCTTGCGCCCGT
>JAUHXB010000095.1 GCA_030427215.1 Alphaproteobacteria bacterium
CAGTTATTTCCATTCAAAAACACCAAACGCCCCATTGGCTCTTATTCTTCACCCCCACCCTGAACATGGTGGAACAATGAATAACCGTGTCACATATTCGCTTTATAAAACATTTGCCCTTCGTGGGTTTTCAACGCTCCGATTTAATTTCCGCGGTGTGGGACAATCACAAGGTGAACATGATAATGGTGAAGGCGAATTAGCCGATGCTGCCGCGGCGTTGGATTGGATGCAGGAATTAAATCAGAACGCACCATATGTATGGGTTGCCGGGTTTTCATTTGGGGCGTGGATTGGTATGCAATTATTGATGCGCCGCCCTGAAATTCGTGGTTGGGTGTCTGTTGCGCCACCAGCGCACACAGAGGATTTTACGTTCCTTGCCCCCTGCCCTACATCTGGACTTATTGTCCGCGGTGACAATGATACTATTGTTCCCCTTGAAGACACACAAAAATTAGTTGATTTAATCCGCGCCCAAAAAGGTGTTGATGTCGATTTTGCACAAATTCCTGATTGCAACCATTTCTTTAAAGGGCAAATGGGCCCCATGGTTGAAAGTGTGAATGATTATCTAAATAAAATGCAGGCAGGACGCACAACAGATATTACGAAATTGATTGAAGCTGCCTAAAAAAATAATTAGACCTTCATAAATTCGTCCAGTGCGATACGAGATCTTTCCATCAAGGTTACCATATCTTCGATATGATGATTAATGTCAGCTATAGTTGTATCTTCATCTTTGGCAATTTTTTCAATTTCTTGGGCTTTTTGACTAACCGCTTTTAATCCAAAATTTGCACACATACCTTTCATTTCATGTCCACGCATCCAAACTGATTCCTTATCGTTATTCTCTATAGCCGCCCTTAGATTATCTATGATTTCATCCGCTTTTTTCAAAAGATCATCAAGAAGATCTCTGGTTTCTTTTTCTCCCAAACCTTCTTTTAACCCTTTCAAAAGGTCATTATCTAATGTTTTTCCTAATAATGGGCCTTGGCTTTTCTTTGAGATAGCACTCTTTTGAGGCCGTGCTTCTTCCCTTTGATCATTGTGATAGATGTTCACCAAAATTGAGCGCAGGGCGCTAAGCTCCACTGGTTTTGCAACAACACCATAAAATCCAATATCATAATATTCTTTCACATCACCTTCAGAAACATTTCCAGTGACAGCGATAACTGGAATATGTTTCAGTTTTTCAATTTTTGCTATCTCTTTAAAAACTTCACGACCATTCATTTCTGGCATTTCTATATCCAAAAAAATGACATCAAAACTATTATCATCTTCCAGTAAAGCCAAAGCCTCTTTTCCGCTAGAACACGCCGTATATGTATGTTTGTCTTTACTTAGAAATGATGTTAATACAAGTTGATTAATAGCGTTGTCATCAACCACCAAAACAGACAAAGGGGATGCTATGACATCCTGATTTTCTTTAGATTCTGACCTTTTCTCGTTGCTATTCAACTCTACCTGTTCGATAAACGGCAATAGAAACGTAAAGGTTGTTCCCCTGCCTTCTTGACTGCTGACAGTAATATTACCGCCCATGACCTCAACAAGTTTTTTACAAATGCTGAGGCCCAGACCTGTCCCCCCATATTTACGCGATACAGATGAGTCTGCCTGTGAAAAAGGCATAAACAAGTTTTTTTGCGCAGCCTGTGAAATACCAATTCCAGTATCTTGAATAGCAAAAGAGACATTCGTTTCACTTGCTTTCGACGCCGTAATAGAAACATGGCCTTTTTCAGTGAATTTAAGGGCATTGCTAACCAAATTTAAGGCAATTTGTCTGAGCCTTGTCGGATCACCATACAATTTTTCAGGAATATCGTTATGAATGTCCAGTTTAATATCAATATTTTTTTGATCGGCATGCCCCTTCATAAGAAGGACGACCCCATTGAGGACGCGATGAAGATCAAATTCAATATTTTCTATTTCCATCGCCCCATCTTCAATCTTAGAAAAATCAAGGATATCGTTGAGAAGAGAGAGCATTGCATCGCCCGAATCCCGAATGGTCATCAAATATTCTTTTTGCTCTGCCGTCATGTCCGTATCTTCTAACATACGGATCATCCCCATGACCCCTGTCATAGGGGTTCGAATTTCATGACTAACGACCGCAAGAAAAGCTGACTTTGCCTGATTAGCCTCGTCGGCCAACATTTTTGCTTTTCGCATTTCTTCTGTACGCTGACTTTCTCGGCCACGGAGTTCCTCCATCACCTCCCTTTCCCGTTCTATCACACGCAACAATCGGGCCTGATCATGTGTCTCTTTATCGTTCTTGGCGTTCATAAGAGATTGGGCTTTTTGAAGACTTTTGCTGACTTTTTTTATTTCAACTTCCTTATAGAATTTTAAGGCCGTAATACAAATCATGAAAACAATGGGAGTATTAATATAAAACGAATAGTAATTCGCATTAATCAAAAAAACATTATCCGTGTTTAAAGCATTTTTGGCCAAATAAGATAAAATAATGGATGCCACATAAATCCATAACCAATAGTTAAAACAAGATACGTAAGCTGGCGGAGCTTTAATATTTCTCAATAGTAAAAGACTGATAATCATCGAGACAATCGATAGGTTAAACAAAATATGATAAAAAATACGACTGCTTAGAACCTCAAAAAGCGATAAAAATATTGCAATAACAACACTTCCTAACAATGACAAAAACAACGCATTATAAAACATTTTTATTGCTCCAAGCTCGCGGAGTAAAAACAATGAACAGCATAAAACAAAAATTGCTATGATCGGTGTCTGAATCGCCGCAATAATTTCCAGCCCTGCATAAGTCATCAGTGTTTGTTGTTCAATAAAAACAAACCATAGGAATGTAACGATATAAATGAACAAAAACGATATGAAAAAATTCGACTTCGTTTCATAACATATCAGAAGCAACAATATAAGTGACGCAACCAATACTATTGGAATATAACTCACCAATATTGCGTGAATGCCTTTTGTCTGATTACTTTTAGCGGTGTCAGGAATTATGGACGGGCTTAAGGACACATTTTTATAAATATCTTTAGTTACCCTGAACAAAAATGTCGTTTCATTGCCTGATTTGATGTTTAAAGGTACGTGCCTATCATTTAATAAAAAATCGTCTGTGCCATTAAAGACGATTTTCTTTTCAGTGCTATTATAGGCAAAAAATGTTTTGAGAGAACCGTAATTCCCTGTTTCTAGCCCGCCGAAATCCAACAACCAGTTTTCAAGGTCCGTTTGATTGAAAACTCTCAAGACAAACCAGTAATCGTTAACCTCACCGCTTAAACGGATATCTGAACCCTGATTTCCAAATTTCACAAGCTCCGCATCTTGAAAATCAGCTATATCATATATGTTATAGCCGTTATTAACGTTTTCGATAATCGCCATATGATTAGCTGTATTATAAGATATTTCGTTATTGCCCAGAATGAGAGGACTAAAACCACTATCTTGTGCGTTCACAAGTGATGGGAATAATCCCATCACTATCAAAACAATACTGACAAAAAATTTAGACAAGCAATAAGGCCATAAGGATAAGTGTGATACCAATAGCAACCCCACAAATTTTTGATGCTTTTAAAAAATTAAACCACGTATTTTCGGCATCTTTAACCGCTTTCGAGCTTGCAGATATTTGATCTTGTTTTGACATTACTGACCTTTCTTTTATTATTTATCAATCGTTACAAGTATGACGAAATTCCGCTTGTGAATCAATCTATTGAACTATAGTTTGATAATGTTTTATAAATAGTAAATAAATGAAAGAGATATTCTTTATGCGATATTCCTTATTAACAATACTCGCAATAACTGTGTTTTTGCCTTTGAATATGGCCATTGCCAACCCTTATGTCGTTAAGAATATCGCCGTTGACGCCAGTGGTGACGGAACGATCGCCGCACGTGAAAAGGCGTTAACCAAGGCCCGCCGTAACGGTTTTACGATCCTAACAAAAAGATTAGCGGCCCCTATGAGGGAAGCCGACGATAATGCAATCGCATCAATGGTTGACAGTTTTGAGATTAACCGTGAAAAGGCTTCTAAAGATCGATACATGGCCAGCGTCAATGTTCGTTTTAACGAACGCGCGGTTCAAGCCTTCATGGGAAGCCCAACAGTTTCACCTATGGCAACGCAATTGCCATTTGCAACACAATCAACAACGCAAAACGCCTCGTCAGCGCGATCTGTAGCTACAAAGCAATATAAAATATCCTTTGAAATAAATAATTTAGCTCACTTAATTAATATTCAAAATCAACTTCGGACCATACCAAATGTTAATACACTTGTTGCAGGTCCAATGAATATTGAAAAAGGTATTGTTACACTTAATTATGGTGGAAACGCACAACAACTGCAAAATGACCTCAACGCCCGCGGGATGCAAATATATTCTAATCCGCAGGCAAAACCAGGCGAAGCTCCCTATATTTTGATAGAAAAAGGATAAAACAATGTCGTACCTTCAGGAAAAATCATTTCAATTTTGGGTGTTTATTGGTATCGCGTTTATCGCGTTCCTTTATTTATTTAACGGCATATTGGCGCCTTTTGTTGTGGGATTTGCCGTGGCTTACTTGCTCAACCCTATTGTACAAAAAATGGCGGATAAAAAAATTCCACGATGGTTGTCTGCCATTGTGATTTTAGGGTTCTTTTTCATCGCCGTGATATTGGGATTATTATTGGCTATCCCTTTGCTGGTTCGTGAAATGATCGATTTTATTAAATTATTACCCGTGGCCTTTGCCAATGGTCAGGAATGGATTGAAACAACCTTTCCCATGATTGAAATCCCGCAAAATGTTGACGACCTCAAAAATATGGACACATCAAATTTATCAGATAATTTAAGCCCGTTTTTGCAGGCCGGAAAAAATATCTTAGGCAATGTATTCGCCAGCGGGATGGCGGTGATTGGGTTTTTATCCTTTATTGTTTTAATGCCGATTGTAGCTTTTTACTTGCTGATCGATTGGTCACGTCTGTCCAACAAAGTAGATGATTTGGTCCCGACAAAAAACCAATCAAAAATAAAAAATATCTTAGGTGATATTGACAAGAGCCTTGCCGGATTTATCCGTGGTCAACTCATGGTTTGCCTTATCCTCGGTGGATTTTACGCGATTGCCTTATCCTTTATGGGATTGCAATATGGATTTTTTGTTGGGATAGCCTCTGGCGTTTTATCCATCATCCCCTTTGTAGGATCTGCCTTTGGTTTGATCGCATCCGTTGGCTTGGCATTTTACCAATTCGGTGGATGGGAATACCCTGCAATTGCTCTTGCCATCTTTGTTGTTGGACAAGTCGTTGAAGGAAATTACCTCACACCCAAATTGGTTGGCGAATCCGTTGGCCTGCACCCTCTATGGGTTATATTCGCGCTTATGGCGGGGGGGATGATTTTGGGATTAACGGGTATGATTATCGCCGTACCCGTTGCCGCAATCATCGCGATTTTGATCCGCTATGCGATTAAGGATTATAAGGATAGTGCTTATTACAAAGGTAAAGCCAA
>JAUHXB010000096.1 GCA_030427215.1 Alphaproteobacteria bacterium
TCGATAACATGATGATTGATCCTTCGTATTATATCGATTTAATTATATAAATGATTTCTAAATAACGCGTTAAAACGTTCTGGAAATTCCGAATATGACGCGTGAGTCACATCCGCCTGCACATTCGACACCTTCCTTCAAATCCGTATCAACATACTGTAGTGAAAAATCGAAATCGGCGAATGAGTACCCTAGGCCGAGTGACCAATCTGTGTAATCAGGGCCAAAGCTGTTGTTATCATCAATTGTTTGATGGCCCACATGCCCTGACAATGTGAATTGAGCAGGCAACGGAACATCCACGCCGGCGGCATAATAAACCGCATCACCACTATCCCCAAAATATTCAGGGGAATAGTTAACGGATGCCGATGCAGAAAACGCATCAAAATCATATCCAACCGATAGCGCAATTTCAAAGAAATCATAGTTCAGTGAATCCGCAGCGCCCGGATACGCGTAATATATTGCGCCAATATCATAAGAGAATCTATCGATGGAATTGGCAAATCCCGCATATAAATCCATTTCTGAGCTTGCTTCGCTATTGTCATTGAAATCAACATTTGATCCCCAAATTCCGGCATATATTCCGCTTTCATGGGCGATATCAAACCCACCTTGAATGGCTGGATGTTCGTCAGATTGTGTAATGCCGCGAAATGAATATTCAGTTACAAACCCGACATTGGCCGAAATATCAATGGCTTGATCATTTGCAAGTGTGGCATGAGATGTCGTTGTTAAAAGTAAAAATGATGCGAGCGCATAAATAGTTTTTTTCATGATGTTATTCCCCAATATTTAAAAATCTAAAAAAAGATAACAAAGGGTAACAGATAAATAAGTCTCAATCTATAGTATCTGATCGATATTTATTTGATTACGAAGCCACGTCATTTGCCGTTTGGCATATTGGCGCGTCTCAATTCGCGTTTGCTCAATCGCTTCATCCAATGAAATTTTGTTTTTTAAATAGCGTTGAAAGGGACGAAAGCCATAGGCCTTGGTTACAAGAGCCCCTTGAGGAACATCACCAGATTGAATGAGGCGATCTAAATTTTCGACTTCGGACAAAATCCCCTGATCCATCATTATGCTCAAACGGTTGTCTATTCTTTCTTTCAGGTGGTCACGATCTGGTAAAATACCTATGACGTAAAATCTCCAATCTTTTGAGACAGTCATTAATGGCTCTTTTTGCCAATGTGCCAATGGCTTTCCTGTATGTTCCAAAACTTCCCATGCGCGCATTGTTCTTTGCGGATTTTTTGCATCAATTTTAGATGCCGTCATTGGGTCTTTTGATTGTAATAATTCAAAAAATTTTTCTTGCCCCATTTCCAATTGCAATGCGATTGCATGATCCCTGACCTCCTTTGGAATTTCAGGAATGGGAGACAGCCCCTCCATAAGCGCTTTTAAATAAAACCCTGTTCCACCACAAATAATTGGCGTTTGATTGCATTTGAATGCATTTTCAATTTCTTTAACCGCGTCATTGCGCCAATCGGCGGCGGAATAATGGGTTGCGGGGTGAAGATGGCTATATAATTTATGGGGGACAATTTTTTGATCCTCTGCCGATGGTTGGGCAGTCAAAACATGCAAGGCGTCATAGGATTGCATAGAATCACAATTGATGATGACACCATCATGTTTTCGCGCCAATTCCAATGCATGGGTCGATTTACCAGATGCCGTTGGACCAATGACAATCTGAATAATTTTATTCGGTTGCGTCATTTGGGGTTTGCAATTTTACCGCGACAAATTGGATGCGCCCTTGGCGATTAACCTGCAACAACACGGCATCCCGTTTTGTATTTTCAATCATAGTTTTGATTGTATCGATATCTTTTACGGACCGTTGATTCACGGCAACGATAACGTCGCCAACATCTATGCCTTTTTTAACCGCATCGGCATTCACATCAACATCCATAACCACGAGGCCATTCACATCATCACCGATATTAAATTCTTCGCGCAGTGCATCATTAAGGCCGTTTAAAAACAAACCTAATTGTGGGATTTCTGTTCCCATGGATGTTTCATCTTTACCATTCATCCCATCCAAACGATTACCACCATGAGCGGCCAATAATCCTTCATCTTCGGCCTTTTCCAATTCACCAATATTGGCCTTTAACGTGACACGTTTGCCATTTCGCCAAACAATGACCGTGACATCCTTATCAATATCGGTTTCGGCAACAATACGAGGCAGGTTACGCATTTCACGAACTGGTTTATTATCAAAAGCCAATATAATATCACCAGCCTCTATACCTGCCTTTTCCGCAGGGCCCGTTGGTGTGACCTCGGCGACAAGAGCGCCCGCAGGCTTGGCAAGGCCAAGGCTATCGGCGATATCCTCGGTGACATCTTGAATTTTAACACCTAACCATCCACGTTTTGTACGGCCATACTTATTTAACTGATCAATAACCGGTTCTGCCAAAACGGATGGAATGGCAAAGCCAATCCCAACAGATCCACCAGTCGGGGAAAATATTGCCGTGTTGATGCCGATCACTTCGCCGTTCATGTTGAACATTGGACCACCGCTATTCCCGCGATTAATTGATGCATCGGTTTGGATATAATCATCATAAGGGCCGGAATTAATGTCACGTTGGCGGGCGGAAATAATCCCCGCGGTCACTGTACCACCCAAGCCAAATGGATTGCCGATGGCAATGACCCAATCACCAACGCGCATTATGTCACTGTCACCAAATTTGGCGACGTTGACTTTTTCACCCTTCAAATCAGCCTTCAACAATGCGATATCGGTTTTATCATCTGTGCCAATCACTTTGGCGGGCAAGATTGTATCGTCATGAAGCGTTATTTTAATTTCATCGGCGCCATCAATGACATGATTGTTTGTGATGATCAAACCGTTTTCTTTATCAACAACAAACCCAGATCCCAATGATGAGATAGGGTCACGACGAAATTGGCGTTGTTGTGGTTGCATTGGAAATTGGCGACCAAAAAAATCGTCAAAAAAATCATTAAAAGGGTGTCCTTCAGGAAATTGAGGCATGCCAGGACGATTACCAAAAGGAGATCGCCTTTGCATTCCATCTTCCTCTTCTATTTTTTGTGTGGAGGAAATATTCACAACGGTGGGTAATAATTCATCGGCCAAATCGGCAAAAGATTCAGGGGCAGGTGAGGCCTTTGCCATTCCTGCCTGTGCGATAAAAGCCACAAATAAAATTTTTGTTAAAAGAGAAAATGAACCTATCAAAAAAATATTTTTATGTGTGAATGTTGTCGTCATAATTTTTATACGCTCCTGAAAAAGTGATTAATATGTTTTAACATGAAATGTGATTTAAACAATCATCATATAAAAATATGGCGAAATATAGTCATGTCCAGTTATTGAAAAAAATACCCCGTGACGTGCATGCCACGCATGGTAAACTCGTCTTTATGAATCAAAAACAACTCACCATCATGCAAATTATCCCCGAACTTGGAATTGGCGGGGCGGAACAAGGGTGCATTGATATTGCCGCGGAAATTGTAAAATCAGGGGCAAAATCGATAGTAGTATCGAATGGTGGATCACGCGTGCCTGACCTCCTCCGTATTAAATCCGATCATATTAATTTGCCTGTGCATTCCAAAAATCCGATGGTGATTTTAAAAAATATTAAACGCCTTAAAAAATTAATCCTTAAACACAATATTGATATTGTACATGTGCGCTCTCGCGCCCCGGCGTGGAGTGCTTATCACGCATGTAAGGCGACAAAAACGCCTTTGGTGACAACCGTTCACGCGGCGTATAAAGGGAATGAGAATAAGGTTAAACGATATTATAACAGCGCGATGACAAAGGGCACACGCGTGATTGCCATTTCGAAATTTATAGCCGGATATATCAATGAGTATTTTGATGTGGATTCACGCAATCTGGTTGTGATTCCGCGCGGTGTCGACATGACGAAATTCCGCCCGGAATTGGTCAGTGGAGAACGCGCCATGGCACTGGCAAAGCAATGGCGTATCCCCGATGGTGTTCCGCTTATTTTAATGCCTGGCCGTGTGAGTAAGATTAAAGGGCATCATGTTTTGATTGAGGCGTTGGAGAAATTGGGCCGTCGCGATATTTTTTGCGTCATGGTTGGCCCCAATCAGGGCCGCAACGATTTTCAAAATGAATTGGAACAATCAATCGAAGATAAAGGATTATCAGGGATTGTCCGCATTGTTGATCAATGTACGGATATGCCCTCGGCCTATTATTTATCATCCATTGTGGTTGCGCCCTCAATCGTCGCGGAAGGGTTTGGGCGCACACCCGTTGAGGCACAAGCGATGGGCAGGCCGATTATCGCATCACGATCAGGCGGGTTTGAAGAAACCATTTTGGACAAACAAACCGGGTGGTTATTTGAAAGCGGAGACAGTGATGCCTTGGCGGAATGTTTGCGTCAGGCCCTGTCATTGGATGATGAGCAACGCACCAATTTGGCAACACAGGCCGTCAATCATGTTCAACATAATTTCACAAAAGACATGATGTGTGACAAAACGATGGAGGTTTATGCCGATATCTTACGCACAAAATTCGGCGGGTTATAAATATAGTCGTTTCAGTTTAAAATCAGACAGCCAGCGAAAATTGATCTTTTCGAGAACCGTACCGGAACGGACTGATAGTGTCCTTGAGGAACGGAAGCGCAGAAAAGGGTAATTTGCAGGTCTGTCTGATTTTAAAATGGAATGACTATAACTATCGGCGCGCCTTATTGATCATGCCCATAATCGTCCACCATATAATTTTGATATCAAACCACAATCCATAATTGCGCACGTAAAATAAGTTATATTTAAACTTCATCGGCAGGATTTTATGGATGTAAACATCATCGGCTTTATCTCCTGCGGCAACCAACATGCGCTCTTCACGTTCATGAAATTTGATGGAGGCCAGCCCCGTAATACCAGGACGGATCGTATTAATTTTTGCATAAGTTTGCGCGTGAATTTCAACATATTTGGGGGTTTGGGGGCGAGGGCCAACAAGGCTCATCTCCCCCACCACAACATTCCATAACTGGGTTAATTCATCCAACCTATATTTCCGAATAAACACCCCTGATTTTGTAATACGGTCTTGTTTATCGGGCGTGGTGATTCCATCATTCGCGGCGTTTCCGCTGGCCACGCGCATAGATCGGAATTTAATCGCCTTGAATAGCTTTCCGTCCTTTGTCACACGGGTTTGTTTGTAAAGGATTGGGCCAGATGAATCCATTTTCACCCAAACCGCAATCACAATAAAAACAGGCGATAAAATGATCAGACCAACAATCGCCCCGACAATATCCATGACGCGTTTAAAGGGTTTATAGCGATCGGTTATCAATGGCATAGTGTATAATTTGATCCAAATTGGTAAAGCGTGGCGACCAGCCGAACCGTGTTTTCGTTTCAGAAATATCACATATTATGCGCACCACGTCACCTGTTTTTGTTGGGCCATGATGACGTGTGATGGATTGCCCT
>JAUHXB010000097.1 GCA_030427215.1 Alphaproteobacteria bacterium
CAAATATCATTGATAAGCATGTGTGGCATTAATAAATCTTGATGCTCGTAATCAAACCATATGTAATACACCCATGATCAAGCTTATAAAAAAATTCGAATTAACTCAAAATCCAAAGGCCGATATTTTATCGGGTTTAACCGTGGCGCTTGCACTTGTACCCGAAGCCATCGCCTTTGCCTTTGTTGCAAAACTTGATCCGTTGGTTGGGCTTTATGCCGCATTTATCGTTGGTATCATGACATCTGTGTTTGGCGGACGATCGGGCATGATATCAGGCGCAACGGGCGCCATGGCGGTTGTGATGGTAGGAATGGTCACCGTTTATGGCCCTGAATATCTATTCGCAACAATCGTTTTAACAGGTGTCATTCAATTACTGGCGGGTGTCTTTCACCTTGGGAAGTTCATTCGTCTTGTACCCCATCCCGTGATGTTAGGGTTTGTGAATGGATTAGCGATTGTGATTTTCTTGGCCCAATTAGGGCAATTTAAAAAGCCCGCCGTGATTGATGAAACAGCAAGAGACACAGGATCACACAGCGCCATTGATGTTGTCTTTAATGGTGGATGGTTGGAAGGTGAACCCATGCAATTGATGGTTGGCCTAACCCTCCTGACCATGGCGATTATTTGGTTATTCCCTTATATTCCAAAGATCGGAAAGATTGTTCCGTCCCCCTTGGTGGCGATTTTATCCGTATCGGCGGCGGTGATTTATTTTAATTTGGATACAAAAACGGTGGGCGATATGGCATCCGTTGCGGGTGGATTACCCGAATTTCATATTCCAATGGTACCGTTAACACTTGAAACACTCATGATTTGTTTACCTCTGGCGATAACATTGGCGGCAATTGGATTGATTGAAAGCCTGCTGACGCTCACCCTTATTGATGAAATGACCGAAACACGAGGGCGAACATCCCAAGAATGTGTTGGACAGGGGTTGGCCAATACAACATGTGGGTTTTTCGGTGCGATGGGTGGATGCGCGATGATTGGGCAATCGATGATTAATATTAAATCAGGCGGGCGCGGACGATTATCGGGCATTACCGCGGCACTTGCATTACTGTGCTTTATTTTATTTGCGTCAACATGGATTGAAATGATACCGCTGGCGGCGCTCACTGGATTGATGATGATGGTTGTGATTGGCACATTTGCATGGGCGTCCATGCGTATTATGCGCAAAATCCCTGCCGAAGATGCCTTTGTTATTTTATTGGTGACTGGTGTCACTGTGGCTTATGATCTTGCGCTTGCGGTTGTGATTGGGGTGATTGTATCCGCATTGGTGTATGCCTGGAAATCGGCCCATAATTTATGGGTGATAAAGGGGGAATCAAAGGAAGGGCAACAGGTTTACATGTTGCACGGTAATTTGTTTTTCGGATCTATCCAATCTTTTAAAGACATGTTCAACCCGAATGATGAGAAAAAAGATGATGATATCATCATCGATTTTCGCAATGCACGTGTGTGGGACCATTCGGCGTTGGAGGCGATTGACGCGTTGGCAACAAAATACACGGATGCAGGAAAGCGATTGCATTTGGTTCACATGAGTGAGGATTGCAAATTACTCCTCAAAAACGCGAAAGATTTGGTTGAGGTCGATTCAATCGAAGACCCCAAATACAGAATTTTTGCCGATTATTCAGAAGAACTGAAGGCTTAAGCCGCTTGTTTATGTTGCATATACCACCGAACTGCATCGGCATCACGAAGCGTTAGATTTGGAAACTCAGGGTCTGTTCCGACCTCTGGTAAAACCTTCCAACATCTTTCACATTTTTGACCTTCGGATTTACCAAATTCAACGGATAATTCGTCACCGTCTTTGATTGTTACCTGCGACACAATACAAATATCGGCCAAATCATTGTCACCTAATGCATCTTTTTGTGCGGGGGTTAATGTAACTGTTGGATGAGCCTCTAATGATGATCCAATTGTTTTGTCGGCGCGTTTTGGTTCTAAACATTGTAAAACCGCATCACGAATTTCACGGATGGATGCCCATTTTTCCGCCAAGTCTGTATTTTCGAAATTGGCAGATAATTCAACGAATTGTTTCATATGGATTGATTCAACATCACCCTTCATCGTGGTCGGGCATAATGCCCACACTTCCTCGGTCGTGAAAGACAGGATCGGGGCATACCAAGTCACCAAACATTCCAAGATTTTTGCCAAAACGGTGCGCGTTGCGCGACGCTCAAATGAATCTGGGCGATCACAATACAGGCGGTCTTTGCGGATATCAAAATAGAACGCGCTTAAATGTTGGTTACAGAAATCATGCAATGTTTTTGAAATTGTATCGTAATCAAAATCGGCAATGGATTGTTGGACATGTTTGTCCATTTCATTCAATTGATGCAAAACGAGTTGTTCCAATTCAGGCAATTGTGTTGGGTCGGATAAATCAACCGCCTCTGCGTCGTTATATCCCTGCAAAGCGCCCAATAAAAAACGGAATGTATTACGAATACGGCGATACATGTCCGACGTCCCTTTTAAAATTTCATCACCAATACGATGATCATTCTCGTAATCGGCCGACACCATCCACAGGCGCAAAATATCCGCGCCATATTGATCGATTATTTTTTGCGGCGCGATAACATTTCCAACGGATTTCGACATTTTCATACCGTCCTTATCCAATGTGAATCCATGGGTTAAAACATTTTTATAGGGCGCATGTCCGCGCGTTCCACATGATTCCAACAATGATGAATGGAACCATCCACGATGTTGGTCTGACCCCTCAAGATATAAATCCGCAGGGGTGGGCAAACCCCAATCGCCATTTTCTAAAACGAATGAATGGGTTGAACCAGATTCAAACCACACATCAACAATGTCAAAAATTTGGTCAAAATCATCGGCGTTGTAATCATCGCCAAGGAAGTCAGAAGCAGGGCGAGACCACCATGCATCGCAACCTTCTTGCTTGAAGATATTGGTGATGCGGCTATTCACGGCCTCATCTCGTAAAATGTTATCGGTGCCTTTTTCAACAAAAATAGCAATCGGTACACCCCACGCCCGTTGGCGTGAAATATTCCAATCAGGGCGATTTTCAATCATTGACCGAATACGGTTTTCACCTTTTGATGGAACCCATCGCGTGTCCTTAATCGCCTGCAACGCCTTATCGCGCAGGTTGTTTGTATTCATTGAAATAAACCATTGAGGAATGGCGCGATACATAATCGGTGCCTTTGACCGCCAAGAATGTGGATATTCATGGCGTTGTGATCCTTTAGCCAATAACTTACCTGCCTCTGCCAAGGCCTTGAGCGGGGCGAAGTTTCCATCGGAAAATTTACCATCCTTGTCAATAATGGCCATACCCGCAAATAATGGAACATGGTCACGGAATGTGCCGTCATCGGCAACGTTATCAGTGATTTCAACCTTTGTATCGGCATGAACATTATACGCCATAACCAAATCGTAATCTTCCTCACCATGGGCGGCGGCGATATGCACAATCCCTGTTCCCGCATTATCGGTCACATATGGCGCATCCAAAATTGGCACGTTATGTGTGTATCCTTGATCGCGCAAAGGGTGCGCACAAATTGCTCCAACGATTTCTGATCCTTTAATCACGCGGCCTTGTGACCATTTTGTGATTTTGGCCTGTGCCATAACACTGTCGACCAAATTAACGGCAAAACAAATCTTGTCGCCAATTTTTGCAGATGCACCCTCGGCGATTTCTTCAACCGTGAAAACCGCATATTCAATATCGGAATGAACCGCCATTGCGCGGTTGGATGGTAATGTCCAAGGCGTTGTAGTCCAAATAAGACAATCCGCACCTTCAAGATCAGGAACAGATGTTTCCATCACGGGGAATCGTACCCAAACGGTGACGGATTTGTGTTCTTTATATTCAATTTCTGCCTCGGCCAATGCCGTTTCCTCAACGGGTGACCACATCACGGTTTTTACACCGCGATATAATCCCTTATTCATCACAAATTTATGAATTTCGGATGTGATGATGCTCTCGGCAGGATACGTCATCGTTAAATAAGGTTTTTCCCAATCACCAATGACACCAAGGCGTTTAAATTCTTCGGCTTGAATATCCACCCATTTTTGGGCGAAATCACGACATTCCTTGCGGAATTCAATGACATCAACGTCGTCTTTATCCTTACCCGCGTTACGGTATTGTTCTTCAATTTTCCATTCAATTGGCAGGCCGTGGCAATCCCATCCAGGAACATAATGCGCGTTAAACCCTTGCATTTGTTTGGATTTATTAATGATATCTTTCAGGATTTTATTCACCGCATGACCAATATGGATATTTCCATTCGCGTATGGAGGGCCGTCATGCAATGTCCAACGTGGTTTATCGGCGGATGTCTCACGCAGGCGATCAAACAACCCCATGTCATTCCACTTCGCCATAATTTCAGGTTCTTTTTGCGGCAACCCTCCACGCATAGGAAAGTCAGTTTTTGGCAAGAAGACAGTGTCTTTGTAAAAATCGGCGTTATAGTCGGTCATGTTTTGTTTATCTTTCTTAGTCTTTAATCTAAATAATGCTTTCTAATCCAATTTTGAAAGTCTTGTTTGTTACACCATAGCGACAAGCTTTTTGTAACCCTGTAATGTAAGCGTCTCTATCCTTGCTCTCAACAGATAAGGTAATTGTTTCATTGTCTTCAAGAATAAAAACAACATCATGTCTTGCATGATATTTATCATCACGAACTGATAAAATCAAATCTTCATCAACTTTTAAAATACGGGCAATATGTTTTGCGGTTCCCGAAGGAGAGTCTTTTTTATCTGTGTGGTGATATTCAATAATTTTTATATCACTAACATTGTGAGCCTTAACAAAACTTGAAAGCACACTTGAAAATTGCGCTACTGCAAGAGAAAAATTAGGGACCAAAACACCCTTGCATTTTAACTGATTCGCTAATACGTCTATTTGGTCATTATCTAAGCCACTTGATCCTATAACTATTGGAATAGAGTGTTCAGATAGAATACGACAGTGATCGAACACGGTTTCATGACCAGATAATTCAATTGCCAAACTTGGTGTGTTTTGGGTGAGGTGACTTTCTAAATCATCATGTCTGGTTATTAATGAAGTTACATTAAAGCCATCCATCGCATTTATGGCTTTTTTTGCTGTTTGTCCCATCCGCCCATTTGCACCAATGATCATGACAGAGTGATACATGAGTATTTACCTATAAAAACTTAAAAATTACTTATGCACGGCACTGGGGCGGAAATCAAGGGGTGTTTAGGGAACGAGTTGAGATTTTGAAACATAATGAGACGATAAAATATTGACTAATTCTAATTTGATACGGTGAATATCTTTAAATGCTTGTGACGCCTGTTCGTCATCATCATTTGATAACGCCTGTGTTGCTAAATCAACCGTACCGATAATATCTTCTAGATAAGGAAGCATATGATTTTCCATCGCAAAGATATCTGATGAATATAAATAAAAATCTTCATGTGGTTGCATC
>JAUHXB010000098.1 GCA_030427215.1 Alphaproteobacteria bacterium
ATGACGATCTGTATAAGTCCTAACCAGTTTTGAAGCAATTTTCGTACAAAAAATGGGGGCGACATCAACATTCAGATATTTCTTCAAAATCGCCACGTCAAAGCGTGCAAAATGGAAAATTTTTGTTACATTTTGATTTTGCAACAGTTTTTTGAGGTTTGGTGCATGATCAAAATCGTCTGGAAATAACTGTATCAAATGCGCATCACCGTCTCCATTTGATATTTGAACAACGCATAAACGGTCACGTTGCGGGTTTAACCCTTGTGTTTCTGTATCAATTGCGACGGCATCCGATGCGTTAAAATCATCAGGCAAGTCATGTTTGTGAAGATAAATAGTCATAGCAATAACTTAATGGAATTATAGTATTTGTCACACAAAAAAATCTTATATATCATGAATACCATGAAAATATTAGTCATTGACCGTGATCGCACAACGATCGACACATTTGAAACATTATCAAAAGACCATGAAAACATTCAGTTGACGGTTGAGACAACCAAAACCGCCGCAATGGAACGATTAAAATCTGAGGATTATGATGCCGTTTTTATTGACCCTGCCCCACAAAATGATGAGTTGAGGCCCTTTATCATCGGAATACGGCGTGTTTGCAAAACATTTATACCCGTGATTGTCATGTCACATAAGTTTAGTGAAAATGATGCACGAAGCCATGGCGCAGGTGATTTCCTTCCAAAACCAATTGATAATGACATTTTTGTTAAAAAGCTTGAAAATATCAAAAATTTTACTACGTTTAATTCACAACTTCATGATGATACAAATCATTACCCTAGCGCCGAAGGGGTGATTTCAAAATCCGCTTTTAATCAAATTTTTATATCTTGCCTTGACCGGTCTGATCGATACGGTGACAAAACGTTTTTAATGTTTACGCGCATTGAAAATATAGATGATATACAAAACACGCATGGCGTAGAAGCGGCCTCGCAACTGTGTGATAAATTGAAATATTACACCATGAAAACACGTCGTTTGAGTGATATTGCCGGGCGGACTGCTCATAACGAAATCTGCCTCATGCTGATGCGTCCACGTAATGATGATGAACCACTATTGGCGGCGCAAAGATTGGCCGAAACAATCAAAGGATGCCATAATCTTATAACTTTGGATAATATTGATATAGCACCGCAAATATCGGTATCGCTGATGGCCATCCCATCAGGTGAAATTCAATTCCATCAAAACTTTGAATAAATATTTTTATTCCCATGCAAATCATGTAATTTAAGGAAATGGCATTTCGTCATATTCTTTATAAAAAAACGTGTAATCATGACCGTACGACATAATGCAATTATTGTGATGGGATTTGCCATAGTTGGGTTCGGCGGTGTTCACAGCGCCTATGCCGCAGACCCTATGGCCTCTATGCCTGTATTGGAACGGTCCTTTAAAGATTTTGCACCTATTGGTTTTAAATTGGGAACTTTCGACGTCTTTCCTAATCTCGATACATCGGTTGAATATACCTCAAACACATTGCAATCAGACACCAACGAAGAATCAGAAAGCATTTACCGAGCTCGTGCGGGTGTGAATGGGCGGTCTGTATCAGGTCGCCTCAAAACCGATATTAGCGGTTTTATAGAACGATTAGATTATCAAAAAACCGATGGGTTTGATCAGGTCAACTTCTTGGCCAATGCCAAAACTGAATACACGATATCCCCTGTTGCTTCCGTTTCTGGAGAGATTGATATTGAAAGAAAACATCAGACACGTTACCAGGCCGGAACCATTGCATCGGCCTTTGACCCTATCCAAATTGATGAATATGGTTTTTTAACATCTCTTATGCTCAATCCGGGATCCATTAAATGGGCTGCATCAGCTGAATACGAAAATATTTCACATGACGATACTGTTTTAAATGCAACGGGCACGCCCCTTATACAATCTGATAGAGACAGATCTCTTTACTCTCTGGGCTTACGAGCAAATTTCGAAAAATTTTCAACACAACAAGACGTGGGATTCACACCTTTCTTGGGTATAAAAACAACAAGAACAGTTTTCGAGAGACGTAATTTCGACACAACCACAAATAAATTTTCGGGTATTGACCAATCCAATACGCGCTACAGCCTCTCTGGGGGCATCGATATAAAGACAAAAGGAAAATGGCGTGGTTCCGCGAGTCTCGGCTATGGCCTATCTAATCCAGATGACGATAGATTGGATAAACAAGGGGCCAGTGTTGTCGATATAGACCTAACATATCTTTATTCACCCCTGACCAATTTTATTTTCGAAGCGGAACGGTTTTTTACAAATGATACTGATTCCTCTGACAGCACACTCGAAACGCGATTAAGTGGACGTGTCGTTCACGAGCTAACGCGCCAATGGATTTTAAGCACAGGAATATCATACGTGAATCGTGAGTTTGGCGGAAATCTTGAGGATGATACGATTGAAGGAAATATCGGATTCACACATCTTATCAATAATCGCTTTGCCATTGATGGTGATGTCAAATATATCTCTCGCGAATCAAATCAACAAAACGGCGATTACGATGAAACGCGTGCAATGATCCGCTTAAAAACAAAATTTTAACCCTATGAAATCACAATAAAATTCTTTGTATTTTATGATGACGCAGATACAATTGCATGATTAGTATTCTATAAGACATTTTTCTATGCGTAATTTCTGGGTTTTCATCTTTAGTTTTTTCCTCCTATTTGGCTGTAGCGGCGAATGGGAAAAATATCCCATTCAAAATGTTGACACTGATTTAACACGATTTATTCAGGCAGGCGATACTATCTCTGTTTCCATTTTTGGAGAGCCTTTATTGTCTGGTGATTATATCGTTTCCCAAGAGGGATACGTACAAATGCCCCTCGTCAATAATATCTATCTCAACGGCAAAACACTGAATACAGCGCAAAAAGCCATAGCAACGTCTTATCAAAATCAAGGGTTTCTTGTTAACCCTCAAATTACAATATCAATTGCCGAAAGCCAAACAGTGTTTGTCATTGGTGAAGTCGTTAATTCCGGGGAATATTCCTTTAAAGAAAATATGACTGTCCTGGACTTGGTTGCAAAATCAGGCGGGTTTAGTTACCGCGCAAACCAAAACCAGTTTGACCTTATTCGAAAACAAGCTGATGGAAATGACCGTGTCAAAAAAGCTCTAATTTCGACCAGAATTCGTGCCGGAGATGTTATCCGAGTGCGAGAAAGATTCTTTTGATGAACAATGAAACATCAAATTCCTTCTCACGATATTCAATAGAAACGGGCAATAATGACATTGCAGCCGTTTTAAATATTTTATATGCACGAAAATATATCATCCTTCTATTTTTTCTCTTGGGCTTTTTCCTCTCTTATCTATATGTGTTCCAAGCAAAAGAGCAGTACTCAGCCTCAGCAAAAATCATGCTATCTCAAGCTAATGTGACGTCTCGTACTGGCTCAGCCCTACAGACCCTTTTGTCGACGGGTAAACTTGATGTCGCAGATCTACTCTCCCAGATAGAGGTCATAAAATCTCCAGAAATACTGGCGGAGCTTATTAAGGATCAAAAATTATTTCTTGACCCGAACTTTGCTGGATCCTCCGTTTTTAATAACTATGATGAAATTACTACAGGGCGCCAAAGGGCTATTATTAATTCTGTTAAAAACAATTTATCAATCACGCCCATTTTGGGGACTTCCATTATTGAAATTTCAATGACATCCGGCAGCCCTAAAAAAGCCGCCGATATCATTAACGCGCTGATCAAGGTCTATGGACAAAAAGAAATCGAGCGCAATCAAAAAAAGGCTGAGTTTGTTTCAGACTGGCTTGCAGAAAGATTAGAAATATTAGAAGAAGAAGTCCGTGATGCGGAAATTGCCCTTGAAAATGCAAAAGAGGAAAATAACCTGAACCTGTCCAGTTCTGATGATTCTCGCCTCATTCGTATTGAGTTATTGACAAAAGAATTGTCTATTGCCCAAGCCGAAAAAGCAGAAACACAAGCAACATTAGATGCAATTGAAAAAGCGCGTTCAAATAATCTGCGCATGGATGCCATACCAGACATTGTTTCGAATAAAGTGATCGAAAATTTTAAATTTGAAGAAGCACGCCTTTTAAAACGTAAAGCGATGTTGGAAGAACGTTATGGACCCAAACACCCTGAAATGATTGCTTTTAGTGCCGAGTTCAAGGGGTTTCGTGAACGGCTCAAAAGTGAAATAGAAACGATTTACTTGATGTTGGAAAACCAAGTTAAAATTGAAGATAGAAGAATTGAGGGGCTGAATAACGAAATTACAAAATATAGAGATTCTTATAAAGGTGATGCAGAACAACGCCTTAAAATTCGCAATTTAAGAACAAGCGCAGATACGTCGCGTGCATTGCTTAGCAACTTTACAAAATCTTATCTGGAATCTCTTCAAAATGTTAAAATGGATCGAAATCCAATACGGATCATTGCAGAGGCCGTTCCATCATCATCCCCTATCTATCCTAAAAAATCTTTGATTGTTGTTTTAAGCTCTATAACTGGCCTTTTCTTGGGCATCTTTATCGCGCTTGTTATAGAACGCGTTCAAAATACAATTCAAACACCCCAACAAATCGAAAAACTAACATCACTGCCTGTTTTTGGCCTGATCCCCAAAACACGTTTTTCAAAACATAATGAAGCATCGCAATATATCACAGAAAATCCAGCATCACTATTAAGCGAGCTTGTCCGCACGCTCTTTACAACGATACAATTGCGCAAACCACATCATAAAAATGGGGGTCGCGTTATTACGCTTACTTCAACATTATCTGGTGAAGGGAAAACAACAACATCAATATGGTTGGCGACCATCGCCGCACAAAACGGTAAAAAAGTTTTAATTATGGATGCCGATATGCGTCGACCGTCATTGCATAAGGCATATGGAATTGGCAACTCGAAAGGTGTCGTTGATTATTTGAGTGATCGTTTACCATTGGATGAAACAATATACAAAAAACATCCTTCTGGCGTCCATGTGATGACCGGAAAGGCCATTCCAACCCATGCGCTAACTTTATTAAATAGCGAACGTATGGACACGTTATTACGCCGCCTGAAAGATGACTATGATCTCATCATCATTGATGTGCCAACCGCCCTTATCTTCTCTGACGCGCTTGTCATGGCAAAGCAATCTGACCACACTCTTTATGTTGTTGAAGCAAATTCAACAAGGAGCGCTACAAGTTGGAAAGACCATTAATCTGGCAGCATTGTCCCGTGCCACAGGAATAAGCGTAACGCCGATTCGCGAGGCCTTGAGTCAGTTGGAACATGCCCGTATTTTAAAAGCGATACCCAATCGAGGATTCGTGGTGGCCAGATTAACTCCAGATGAAGCCAAGAACATTGTGGAAACTATAGCTCAGTTGGAAGTGATGGCTTTGGAGAATTCCCTATTCAACACCGTGGAAATAGAGCTCCTGATAAGCTTGCAAACTCAAATGGTAGAAGCAAAAACCGTTGCTCAGT
>JAUHXB010000099.1 GCA_030427215.1 Alphaproteobacteria bacterium
CGAAAAAGGTTGTGTTTGCTGAGGGCGAAGAAGAACGCACGTTAATGGCGGTGCAAACAATTTTGGATGAAGGAATCGCCCTGCCTATCCTAATCGGTCGTCGCCGTGTGATAGAGGCACGCATTAAAAAGCTTAATCTTCGTCTTAAAATCGACGATAACATTGAACTATGTGATCCTGAAGATGACCCTCGGTATAAAGACTACTGGACGCAATATCACGACATTATGCAACGCAAGGGCGTCACGCCAGAGGTCGCAAAAACGGTCATTCGTACAAACACAACCGCCATTGCGGGATTAATGGTTGAACGTGGCGAGGCGCATGCCCTCATCTGTGGAATTATCGGGCAATATGATTTCCACATGAAATACCTGACCGATATTATTGGCCTTAAAGACGGCGTTGAAACCCCTGCCGCACTTGTGGGTCTAATCATGAGCAAAGGGAATTTATTTATCACCGACACACATGTGAACCCCAATCCATCAGTCCAACAATTAACAGAAACAACATTATTGGCCGCGGAAGAATTGGAAAAATTCGGAATGGAACCCAATGTTGCGATGTTATCCCATTCCAATTTTGGAACAAATAATTTGGGTAGTGCGGTGAAGATGCGCGAGGCAATGCATGAAATTAAATCACGAAAATCAGATTTGAAGATTGAAGGTGAAATGCATGCCGATTCCGCCCTGTCCGAATCCGTACGCAACACAATCATGCCTAACTCAACAATGGTAGGCACCGCCAATTTGCTTGTCATGCCCAATGTTGAGGCCGCAAATATTACCTATAACACAGTGAAGGTGATGAACGAGGCCACGGTTGTCGGACCAATATTGTTGGGAATGGCAAAACCTGTTCATATCGTAACATCAGCCGCATCCCCACGAACATTGGTGAATTTAGCGGCGATCAGCAGTGTGAGTGAGTAGGAATAATCTTATAGCTTGACTTTCATTATATTTTTTATTACCATAATTCAAAATATAATTATGGAGTAACATTATGGCTGACACGTACGATGATAATCATTTAAACAAACTACAAGAGGAATCTGTTCGTAAAAATGCGACTAGATCATGGGATTATTTAGAAAAGCCTAAACCTGAAATAAAAAATGCAAAAAAAGAAATGTCCTCATTTCGAAAAAAATTGATAAAGACCGCAAATGTTGTGTCGTTTTGCAGCAAGGCATTTGCATTTGCGGCGACGCTCCATTTTTCAGGGGTTACGAATGATATTGCGAAAACTTATCAAGAGACGATTACTGATACAAAAACCGCACCAACTGAACAAGCGCCAAAATCTTCGCTTCGCCCCGTTGCACGTCCATAAAATTTCTTAAGTAATTGTGATTATATTTTAATCAAACTGAGCCAAACGCGATGCGTTATCTTCGGCGATTAAGGCGTCCGCAATTTCGTTAAGGCCATCGCCTGCCAAAACACCCGTTAAATTATGCAATGTCAGGCCGATACGGTGATCGGTCACGCGACCTTGTGGGAAATTATATGTTCTGATGCGTTGTGATCTATCACCCGATCCGACTTGTAGTTTACGATCATCCGCGCGTTCAGCCGCCGCCTTTTCCATTTCAGCCTCTAAAATACGCGATTTAATCATGCTCATCGCTTTTTCTTTGTTTTTATGTTGGGAGCGCCCATCCTGACATTCCGCGACAATCCCCGTTGGAATATGCGTTACACGCACAGCGGAATCGGTTGTGTTAACATGTTGCCCACCCGCACCTTGCGCCCGAAACGTATCAACACGCAAATCATCGGGCTTAATATTCACGTCCACGTCCTCGGCCTCTGGCAGAACCGCAACGGTTGCGGCGGATGTGTGAATGCGACCACCACTTTCGGTTTCTGGGACACGTTGAACACGGTGCCCACCAGATTCATATTTCATTTTTGAAAACACGTTATTGCCCGATATGGTGCAGATAATTTCCTTATACCCACCCAAATCATTTTCGGATGTTGAATCAACCTCGACCTTCCATCCATTGGCGGATGCAAATCCCTTATACATTGTGAATAAATCGGATGCGAATAACGCGGCCTCGTCCCCACCCGTTCCCGCGCGAATTTCCAAAATCGCATTGCGGCTATCCGTTTTTTCCTTTGGGATTAAGGCGATTTTCACGGCATGCTCTAAATCGGATAATT
The DNA here is from genome assembly GCA_030427215.1 of Alphaproteobacteria bacterium. Classification (GTDB taxonomy): domain Bacteria; phylum Pseudomonadota; class Alphaproteobacteria; order Micavibrionales; family UBA1664; genus UBA1664. Next base: position 2,181 of record JAUHXB010000099.1, read on the forward strand.
TGGGCTCTAGTTCTTTTAATTCAGCCTTGGCAACATCACCCATTTCAGGGTCAGACAACATGGTTTTAAGGTCAGCAATCTCATCACGCGTGGATGTGAAATCGTTAATCGCGGCAACAACAGGTTCTAATTCCGCATATTCTTTCGACACGGCAACGAATTTATCACCGTCCAATTCACCCGAAGACATCAACGACGTTAATTCCGCATGACGGTCAGTTATTTGTTGAAGGCGTGCATCAATGGACATGGAAACGTTTTACAGTATACTTCTATGATAATCAACGATATTGGAACAACCATGCCCATCCGCCAAGCCGAGCCACGTGATTTTGATGATATACAACGTCTCAATCAACAAATATTCGATTTTGAAGTGAATAATGGAGATTCTTTTGAAGATATTAATTACCCAAGATCGGAATCTGGACAAAATTTTTTCAACAATATTGTGAATGCGATCAATGGTCATATTGGTTATGTGTTCGAAGATGATGGACTTATTAAAGGATATGTGTCGTTACGCGTTCAAGATCCGTCTGAATATGTGCATCGTAGAAATATCGCTATATTACAATTACAAACCATGGGCGTGGATGAGAAATATAGAAATCAAGGTATTGGCAAACAATTAATCGAAAACGCAAAACAAACCGCAAAGAATATGGGGTTCACGCACTTTCGAGTTGTGGCTTTGGCAGGAAATTCGCGTGCTCGCCACCTATACAAACAATGCGGGTTTCACGAACAAGAAATTATTCATGAGATGGAGCTTTAAAAAACCTCTTCGCCTCTCGGTTGCTTCATGATAAAAATAGTCATGAAAATAGTCACAATTAAAAATATAGAAATATCCAATCACAACCCTTTCACCCTCATTGCAGGGCCTTGCCAGATGGAGAATCGCGATCATGCCATGATGATGGCTGAGAAATTGACGGAGCTTACAACGCGTCTCAACATACCTTTTATATATAAAACATCATTTGATAAGGCTAACCGAACGTCATTGGACGCATCACGCGGTGTTGGTCTTGAAAAGGCCATGGATATTTTTGATGAAATTCGGTCTACATTCAATATCCCTGTTTTGACCGATATTCATGAGCGCGAACAATGTGCGGTTGTTGCAAAGCATGTTGATGTTTTGCAAATCCCTGCCTTTTTATGCCGTCAAACAGATTTATTGGTCGCCGCCGCCAAAACTGGCGCCGTTATCAACATCAAAAAAGGACAATTCGTGGCGCCATGGGATATTCAAAACGCATCCAAGAAGGTTGCAGAGAGCGGTAATGATAATATCTTACTGACCGAACGCGGATCATCCTTTGGTTATAATACGCTTGTGACGGATATGCGCGGCCTTAAAATAATGGCTGATGATACTGGATACCCTGTCATTATGGATGCCACTCACGCGGTTCAACAACCTGGTGGCATGGGTGGTTCAAGCGGCGGAGATCGCGATATGGTTCCCGTTTTGGCACGCGCGGCGGTGGCTGTGGGCGTTGCCGGTGTTTTCATGGAAACGCATGAAGATCCTGAAAATTCCAATCAATCAGATAAAAAAAATCAGGTTATATTTGATGATTTGGAAGATATCTTGGTCAAACTTAAAGCATTAGATGACGTCACAAAAGAATTTTAATTTATACCTTCAAACGGTCTTCATATCTCTTAATCGCATATTGTAATTCGGTATAAAGAGTTCGGCCATTATTGGATTGAAGGGTATCAATATCTTTTTCATAGGCAACACGGGCAGATTTACAATATGCCTTTACAATTTCCAATGAGGTGTCATCCAACCTGCGATTCTTATCTAAAAACGATAGAATAACCTGACTTAAATCGGAGACAAATGTATTTCCAAACATCGCCGCTTGGCCCTTTAATTGAATGAACGGCACTAAAAATGTTTCATATTCCTCTTCACGGCCATAAGACATTAATTGCATATATTCTACATTTCCTTCGATGATCCCAATCATTTCATAGGCAAATGGTTTAAAGTCAACAGTTGCACGATCAATAATCTCTTGTGCCTTTTCGATTTGTTTGTCTGTTATACTGGCACTCGCCCCAATTTTTACACGCAAAGTTTTTTCCGCTTTAATTTTACGAGCCTTTGTCAAACCATAAAGTTTATAGATATAAAGCTGATCGTCCTCATCACGCATTTGAAAATCCTTATTCGGCATTTACTGGTGCCTCACTACGTCTATCTGAACCCGCATAGTTTTCGTCAGATCGACGACGTCGATCTGGGCCTAAAAATTCCATTGATTCAATGAAATCACGCGGAACGTCAATCACATGCATGATGCGTCTGGCTAAATCTTTTGCGGAGAATGGCTTCATAAGAATTTCAGTCACACCGCCATCGCGGGCTTTTGCCACCCTTTCGCGTTCACTAAACCCTGTCATTAAAATAATTGGTATACGACGATTTACTGAATGCTTGTTTCTTCTAATCCAATTACAGAACTCAAGCCCATCAACATTAGGCATGTGCCAATCCGTGATGATCAAATCTGGCTTCTCCGCCTGAAAAACAGAAAATGCTTCTTCCCCATCGGACGCAGTCACAATAGCCCCAAAACCAAAGCGATCAAGAATGGATACCATAACCTCAAGCATCGGTGCGCAATCATCAACAACTAGGACCTTTAATTCTTTCATATAATCATTGTACTAAAAAGAAAGGTGCTTGGGAACAAGCACCTTTAAGGTTATTTTGGAGTGGAGTAACATTTGTTACACCTTAAGATTAAGGCAGAGAGTCTTAATAGAGTCTGAATCACGGTGTCTTAACGATTGTGGTCTGTGGATAAGTAAAAATTTATCGAGGAATACCAAGGCGTGCAAGTTCATCCGCGCGTTCATTTTCAGGGTGACCCGCATGCCCCTTTACCCAATGCCATGTTACATTATGCCGCGCAATTTCAGAATCAATGCGTTCCCACAAATCTTGATTTTTAACTGGTTTTTTGGCGGCGGTCTTCCATCCCTTTTTCTTCCAACCATCCATCCATTTTGTCACACCATCTTTCACGTAAGTGGAATCGGTATAGAGATCAACATCACATGATTTTTTTAGCGCGGATAACGATTCAATCACCGCCATCATTTCCATACGATTGTTGGTGGTTTCACTTTCTCCACCATTCATCTCTTTTTCATGATCGCCATACCGCAATATCGCCCCCCACCCACCAGGACCGGGATTACCACTGCATGCTCCATCAGTATATATTTCAACTTTCATGAATATCTTTTTATCGTGTTCAAAT
>JAUHXB010000100.1 GCA_030427215.1 Alphaproteobacteria bacterium
TGCAAAAAACGCCATCAAATCCATCAGTGTTTGCGCGCGCACATCATCCATCGCGATATGAGTTGCAACCGCCCCGTTTGAGCGTTGAGCTTCAATTGCTTTATCCTTTAAAACAAAAGCGTCCTGCCCCTCGGGCGCACCATGAATTATTTTTTGTGACATGGAGTTTTATATAGAGGGTTGCGCGTTAAATGAAAACCCAAGAAAGCGCATCTATTTAAAACAATCCATCTTCACTCACAGGCGCCTGCAATCCCAAATGACCATAGGATTTTTCGGTCACTGTTCGTCCGCGCGGGGTGCGTTGAATAAGGCCCTGCTGTAACAAATAAGGTTCAATCACATCTTCCAACACATCGCGCTGTTCGGATAATGCCGCGGATAATGTATCAAGCCCAACAGGCCCGCCCTTATAATTATCAATGATGCACCGCAAATAACGACGATCCATATTATCAAGGCCGTGATTATCAATATCCAATTGGCCCAAGGCCTTATCGGCGATATCTGATGTAATCATTGACGCGCCCGCCACTTGTGCAAAATCACGAACACGGCGAATTAAACGCCCCGCAATCCTTGGCGTTCCACGACATCGGCGCGCGATTTCTTTTGCACCACTATCGTCCAAAACAACATCCAATAACGATGCAGACCGCGCAATAATTTTTTGTAACTCATCTGGGGTATAAAATTCCAAGCGTAATGGAATACCAAAACGATCACGCAATGGATTGCTGACCATTCCTGAGCGTGTCGTTGCACCAATAAGGGTAAAGGCAGGCAATTCAATTTGAACAGACCGCGCGGCGGGACCTTCACCGATTACCAAATCCAATTTTCCATCTTCCATCGCGGGATAGAGAATTTCCTCAACCGCAGGATTAAGGCGATGAATTTCATCAATAAATAAAACATCGTGATCTTGCACGTTTGTTAAAATCGCGGCCAAGTCCCCTGCCCGTGCGATGACGGGGCCAGATGTCATTTTAAACCCTACGCCCAATTCTTTTGCAATGATTTGCGCCAATGTTGTTTTTCCAAGGCCAGGAGGGCCATGGAGTAATACATGATCAAGCGCCTCTTTCCGTTCCTTTGCTGCCTGAACAAACACGGATAAATTGGCCTTTAATTTTTCTTGGCCTGTAAATTCATTTAAAGATTGGGGGCGCAGCGCGGGGTCTTCACGCTCTCCATCTACCAAGGCCGTTTCTAATTCCGTTGCATCACGATTCATCACGCCGATAATTCCTTCAACCCTTGTTTAATCAAAAGACCAAGATCGGCGTCTTCAGGAAGGGTTTTTGATGCACGTGAGAGTGCGATCATCGCCTCACTTCGTCCATAGCCCAGATTAACCAGCGCAGACAGCGCCTCTTGTGTATTATCATGGGCGTCTGATCCACCTGCGATATTCGACGTTGATGGCGTCGCAGATGGTGATAAATCTATCGCCCCGACTTTATCTTTTAATTCGGTGACAATACGTGTTCCAAGCTTTGGCCCAACACCATCGGCTTGTGTGAATACCGCCTTATCCTGCGCGGCAATGGCCAATGATAAATCATTCGGCGAGGCCACTGATAAAATCGCCAGACCAACTTTTGCGCCCACGCCTTGAACCTTGGTCAAAATATTAAACCATTCTTGTTCCACCGCATCGGCAAAACCGTAAAGATGGATATGATCTTCACGCACATGTGTTTCAATCAGGACAGAGCAAGTATCACCCTTCACACCAATTTTGGATAATGTGCGTCCGCTTGCAAAAACAATGTATCCGACACCATTCACATCCAATAATAATTGGTTGTTTTTAATTGTATCGATTGTGCCTGTTAATTTACCTATCAAATTGCAACCCTTCCAACGTGATTATGATGATGCGCGTGGCAAATTGCAATGGCGAGCGCATCCGCCTCGTCCGCGGATTTCACATTTGATTTCGGCAATAAAATTTTTACCATCATTTGAATTTGGTTTTTATCCGCATGCCCCGCCCCGACAACGGATTTTTTAACCTTGTTTGCGCCATATTCAAACACTTCAATCCCAGATCGCGCCGGAGCCAAAAACGCAACCCCCCTCGCCATACCCAATTTCAACGATGACGCCGCGCCCTTATTGACAAATGTTTCTTCGATTGACGCCATGTCTGGTTTATAGAGCGACACAATTTTATCCAACGCGCAATCAATCGCATGAAGCCGTTCAGCCATATCGGCCTTAACATCTGGTTTGATGACGCCACTGGCGATATAGCTCAGCGCATTTTGATTTTTCTCAATGATACCCCACCCTGTATTATTTAGGCCGGGGTCTATACCAATTATTCTCATGAGAAACAGTATATCTTGTTCTCTATTCGTTCGCCATCAGTTTTTCGGCGATCTCATCCGTCATGTCCATGTTGGTAAAGACGGATTGAACATCATCGTTATCTTCCAAATTATCAATCAAGCGCATATTTTTCTCTGCTGTATCCAAATCAACATCAATCATGGTATTTGGCTTCCAAATCAGGCCTGATTTTTCAATTGTTTCGTATTTATCTTCCAAGGCTTTTTGAACGGCAGCGAAATCTTCACGAGCGCAATAAACACCGTAATAATCACCATCATCCGTGATGTCTTCGGCCCCTGCCTCTAATGCAAATTCAAAGACAGTTTCAAAATCACCAATCGATTTTGGCAAAATAATTTCACCAACATTGTCGAATCCAAATAAAACAGAATTTGATTCGCCTAAATTCGCGTTTGATTTTGAAAATAACATGCGAATGTCTGCGACAGTTCTGTTGCGATTATCGGTTAAGGTTTCAACAATCACGGCAACGCCGCCATGACCGTAACCTTCATAACGGATTTCTTCGTAATCTGCCGAATCGTTACTGTTCGGATCACCAACCTCTATCGCCCGTTTAATGCGATCATTGGGCATATTGGCCGCACGAGCAGATGAAATTGCAAGGCGAAGACGAGGGTTCATATCGGGGTCAATACCCCCCATTTTTGTTGCGACCGTGATTTCTTTTCCATGCTTGGCAAAGATCTTAGCGCGCTTTTTATCTTGTGCCCCTTTACGGTGTTTGATATTTGCAAATTTGGAATGACCTGCCATTTTTAAATAAACCTCTTTATTAATTCTCTCAATTTTGTATATCTTTATAGTGATTGAATATGAAACGTGCAAGAACACATGACCTATAATTTTAAACAAGTAAAAATACTGATAGTCGAAGAGTCCCAACCTATAACGGATATCACACGATCAATTTTAAAATCTTTTGAAATTACAACAGTTCATGTCGCGGCAAACAGTGATAGAGCCTTTGAAATTTTTAATGAAGAAAACCACGATATTATTTTGATGGATTGGATGGTCGCGCCACTGAACGGTATTGAACTGACAGAAAAAATCCGAAAAGACAAACATAGCCCTAATCCGTTTGTTCCTATTATTCTTATGACAGGCTTTTCGGACAGAAAACGTGTCACAAGGGCAAGGGATGCAGGGATTACAGAATTTCTTGCCAAACCTTTTACCGCACACGATTTATACAGACGAATTGATCAAATTATCTCTAAACCAAGACCATTCGTGAAGGCACCCGATTTTTTTGGCCCCGACCGCCGTCGCAAGATTATCACTGAAGGGCTTATTCCTCGCCGTCGCGAAGAGGATATGGAATAAATTTGAAAAAAGATGACTTAACATCTTATCTCAACTGTTCTACAAACAATAAAAAAAACAAAGTGAGAATTATATGCCTCTAAAAATTGCCGTTTTATCCGCATCATGGAATGAAAAAATTGTACAATCAGGCGAAGATAGTTTTGTTAAAGCTGTTAAGGCGTCACATCCTGACGCTCAAATTAATATTTTCAAGGTTCCAGGCAGTTTGGAAATTCCATTAGCTGGGAAGCAAGCCCTTGAGAACGGTCATGATATTGCTGTTGGAATAGGATTCGTTGTGAATGGCGGGATTTATCGTCATGAGTTTGTGGGGCATACGGTTGTTCAATCAATTTTGGATGTTCAATTACAAGTGAATAAGCCATTTTTATCAGTTGTTTTAACGCCTCAGGCCTATTGCGAACATCTTGATATTTACGAGGATATGTTCGCCAAACATATGGTTGAAAAAGGCCAAGAGGCTGCAAGAGCATGTTCGGGAATGATAAAAGCCTTAGCAGAAGTTCAGGCGGCTTAGGATTTATGGGCAAGCCATCTAAAAAAGCTCGATTGATTGCTGCGCGCTTAACCGCAGTGCAGGCCGTGTACCAAATGGCGATGTCTGATATGTCCGACAAAGAAGCCTACCAAGATTACGTCGAACGGCGCATGGGCAAAGACCAGGAAGGCGATGATTATGTCCCTGCCGACCTAGAATTATTTTCAAATATCTTATCTGGTGTATCAAAAAATCGTGATGAATTACGCGACATGGTTTTAGGGGCATTAAATGGTAAAAAACCAGAGCCATTATTGCAATCCATCATGTTTTGCGGGGTGTATGAATTGATGAACCACGCGGATATTGATGCACCCGTGATTATCAATGACTACGTCAATGTTGCACATGGATTTTACGATCAATCGCAGGCTGATTTGGTCAATGCCGTTTTAGACAGGCAATCCAAAAACCTTAGAGTTTGACAGATCAAATAAACTTTCCTAAACATAATATATGATTGATCAAAAAACAGCTGATGTTGCAAAGCATCTTTTCAATGAATTAGATATCGATTGGACAGGCGACGCGCCTGATCAAGGTATAAATCGCAAGGCGTGGTCTTGGGAAGAAACCAATGCCATGCGAACTCTATATGGTTTTGCCCATGATGAATTAGGCATGGATGTCTATGAAGATTTGGCCGGAAATGTTTATATGATTTCCGAAAACAGGCTTTCAAAACAATATCCTGTACGTATGGCGGGATCACATGTCGATGCGGTTGAAAATGGTGGTCGATATGATGGCCCCGCGGGTGTTATTGCGCCACTAGCGGCGTTATATCAGGCGAAATTAGATGACACCATTTCCGCACAACCCTCCGTTATTACAATTTGGCGAAATGAGGAAAGCCCATGGCTAAATCAATTTGCGGTCGGATCAAAATTCGCGACAGGCGTTTTAAGCGATGAATTTTTACGGACCGCCGAACATACCGCCTATAACATGACATTATTGGATTTGATGAATGATCGTTTGGATTTACGGGGCAATGCTTTACTTAAAAAAATATTATCTGATGATCCAAAATTAATTGATCCATTAAAAATTGAAGGGTTGGTTGAAACACATATTGAACAAGGATCTGAATTAGAAATTGCAAATGCTCAGCTTGGGATAGTGACGTCCATTCGTGGAAATGTCCGTTTTCCCGATATGATCGATTTTTATGGTGTAACAGGCCATTCAGGAACAGTGCCGCAAAATCAACGCAAAGACGCAAATCTTGCAA
>JAUHXB010000101.1 GCA_030427215.1 Alphaproteobacteria bacterium
CATATCCAAAACAAAGATATAACCGCGCTCTCCCCGCCCTTGGGTAATGGCGGCGCTTGATGCCTGTAACACCAATCCAACGGCCTCTTTGATCGTCATGAAATACCGTTTAATATTTGGATCGGTCACGGTGATTGGGCCACCAGCTTCCAATTGTTTTTTGAATAATGGAACGACAGATCCACTGGACCCCAAGACATTCCCGAACCGTACAGTGATAAAGCGTGTGTCCTTGCCTTCCAAATCTAATGCTTGGGCGTAATATTCCCCGATGCGTTTTGAGGCACCCATAATGTTGGTTGGGTTTACTGCCTTATCCGTTGATATTTGAACAAAGGCCTGTGCCTTCACCTTTATCGCGGCCTCGGCAACATTACGCGTTCCAATGACATTGGTCAGGATGCCCTCGGCGGGGTTTAATTCAACCAATGGCACATGTTTTAATGCCGCCGCATGAAAGATAACTTCGGGTTTTAAGTCTTTAAAAACGGCGTTCACTTTGTCTTGATTGCGGATATCACATAAGATCGTGTTGATGGGCAGAGATGCATAATCATGCCTGACATCCCAATCAACGGCGTATAAATTATATTCACTGTTATCAATTAATGTGAGTTCAGTTGGTCCAAAGGACGCAATTTGTTTTGACAGTTCAGATCCAATACTGCCCCCCGCGCCGGTAATCAAAACGCGTTTGCCTTTAATTAATTCGGCAATCGAATCTGTATCGATTTTGGTTTGGGGTCGTCCGATTAAATCCTCAATATCAATGGGTTTTAATTGAGGAGCAAAGGCATCTTTATCACGGAATTCAGTCAGACTGGGTAATTGCGCGAATTTCAACCCCAGACGATCAGCCTCTGCCATAAGCACATCAATGGGAACATCCTTTGTCGCATGATAGGTCGTGAATACAATGCGTTGCGGGCTTTGTTTTTTCTTTCGCAACTTGGCGAATACGCGGCGCAATTGATCTGGTGTCCCCAAAACAGGAACGGAATGGATGGTTCTGTTTTGGCGAACATCACTGGGATCCAAAATTCCAACAATGTGATAGGCGCTTTGCGGATTATTCATGATGGATCGGATAAAAATTTCGGCATCATCGCCCGCACCGATAATTAAAACACGTATGCGGTCTTTATTATGTTTCGCCCCTGATGGGCCCAATCGACCGAAATGCATGATACGATAAAATATGCGTAATCCTGCCAAGCCCGCCAACATAACAAACCCTGTAATGACAGGTTGACTAAAGAAAATATGATCTAACCCAACATCATCATGGATAAATTCACGCACACCAAAATAAAGGCAAATCGTGAACACAGACACCAGCGACAGATAAAATAAGTCGTTCAGGGATATATACCCCCATATCGCGCGGTAGACACGAAGGGCCAAAAACAATGTGATTGTAACAACACTGAATACTATCATTTCCGCCAATAGCGGCATGAAATCAACATGGATTGTGCTGCGCTCTAACACTGTTGCGATACCGAAAGAGGTAAAGACAACACAGAAATCCAACATGACTTTAATCATGCGGCTTTGAAAAACGCTGAGTTTTGGCTTAAAGGCTTTGATTTTATCATGCATACCCCTTATATAAAACGGTATGACAGACAACACCAAGCCCAAATTTCAAGACATCCTCAACTTGATGAATGATTTACCTGATTACCCAGATTTTAAAGCGGATCAGATTGAGCCATTATCATATTTGCAAGACTGGTTATCTCATCATTCACGGACCCTAGATTTATCCAAGGGGTTCTTGGTTAATCGATGTGCGCTGTATTGGGCGGGATATGACCAAACAGACGGGTTTGATGGTAAGGCCTTTGTTGAAACGTGTCAGGATTCGAATGGATCGCTTAATCAATTGGCTTCATTATTGGACACCGATTTACAAATTTTCGAACTGGATCCGCATAATAATGACCGCCCATCCATTGATGATATCGCCATGGCGACCAGTTACGGCATGATGGGTGTTGAAGAAAGCACACAATTATTTTCCGCTTGTTCCTTTGGGCAAGGGGTTGAGGGCGCATCGCAAAATGCGCTGGATAACTTAGATGAATTTGAAAATTTAGAAAATTTCATGGCTAAACACTGTGGGTTAGATCACGCCGCCATGATGGGCGCGGCGATTGCCTGTATTATGAAAGGCATCCCTATGATTATTGAAGGTGCGTCAGGCTTATTGATTAAAACCCTATTGAAAAAAGAAACAGGCAAACAATTTTCAAATATTATCTATATGGATTTGGGATATGAATTGCCTGGGCACAGCATGATTGCATCAGCGATTTATCTTAAAACACTCTATGCCGCCGCGCCTAAAACAGATTGTGGAAAGATCAGGCAAGCCGCATGAAATTTTTAGATGAAGCAAAAATATATTGTGAAAGCGGTAAGGGCGGGCCTGGATCAGTGTCATTCCGTCGTGAAAAATTTGAACAATATGGTGGGCCAAATGGTGGTGACGGAGGTAAAGGGGGCGATGTTATTGTCGAGGTTGTGGATGACACAAACACGTTGATAGATTTTCGATACGCTCAACATTTTAAAGCTGATCCGGGTATGCACGGTATGGGCAGCAATCGCAGCGGTAAAGGCGGCGAGGATTGCATCATAAAAATCCCTGTTGGAACGGTGATCTTGGCCGAAGATAAAGAAACCGAGTTATTTGATTGTGTTGAGGCAGGACAAACATTCACTCTATTAAAAGGTGGTGACGGCGGAAAGGGAAATGCCCATTATAAATCCTCCACGAACCAAGCTCCTCGTAAATCTACCCCTGGTTATCCAGGTGAAGAGATCGCAATTTGGTTGCGTTTAAAACTCATCGCCGATGTGGGATTACTGGGTCTTCCCAATGCGGGGAAATCTACATTTTTATCCGTGGTATCAAACGCCAAACCCAAAATTGCCGATTATCCATTTACAACGCTTCATCCGAATTTAGGAGTTGTAAGAATCGGTCATTCAATGGAATTTGTGATTGCCGATATTCCGGGATTGATTGAGGGCGCAAGTGAAGGCCATGGCCTTGGCACACGGTTTTTAGGGCATGTTGAACGCGCAGGGGCCCTCCTTCACCTTGTGGATTGTACACAAGATAACCCGCATGAGGCATACCAAACAATTCGCAACGAATTGGAAAAATATAAAACAGAATTAAGTGACCGCCCTGAAATTATTGCCTTAACCAAATCTGATGCGCTGGGCGATGAATTGGCAGACCATGTCCGTGTTCAATTTGAAAAAGAGACTGGCAAAAAAACCTATCTGATTTCATCTGTTGCAAAACAAGGTGTTGATGATGTTATCAATCATCTCTCACGAATTGTAAGTGGGGTTGAGGAAGACGCGGACGAATAGAAAAAGGCGCTTGACTTCTAAGGTCAAGATGGACTATTGTCCGCCATAATTAAGGAATTTTATATAAGGAATACAGATATGGCACGTCGTTGTGTGGTTACAGATAAATCAGTTATGTCGGGAAATAATGTTTCCCACGCGAATAATAAAACACGCCGTAAGTTTCAGGTTAATATCACTGAAACAAGGGTTTATAGTGAATCTTTGGACAAGTTTTTTAAGATCAAGGTAACAGCCGCTGGTCTTCGTACTTTAGAACATAAGGGCGGATTTGATGCATGGTTGTTGGATACGGCTCCATCAAAATTACCAAATTCCGAATTGCGTACTGTTCGTAAACAAGTTCTTGCGAAAAAAGAAGCTGCTTAATTTAAATAAATTACTTAAAGATTTTTAAGACCCCGTTTATCGGGGTTTTATTTTGTTAAATTGAAATATTAAGAAAGATTTTTAAATGTCTAACCTTTATCCCAATCATTCCTTTGATATAGAATTTAAAGACCCTAATTCTCGGGCGCGGATTGGTAAATTAAAAACGCCTCATGGCACAATTGAAACACCGAATTATATTTTTTGTGGAACAAAGGCCGCGCTAAGGTGCATGACATCGAAACAAGCGGCGGAGGCGGGCGCAGATATCCATCTTGTGAATACATTTCACCTGATTGTTCAGCCGGGCGCGGATATTGTTGAAAAATTAGGCGGTGCGCATGGTATGACCGGATGGACAGGCCCAATGATGACCGATAGCGGTGGGTTTCAAATCTTTGCCTTTGGCGAAGGGACGGTCGCTGATGAAATTAAGGGACGCAATAAAAACAACCCTAAGAATCGTTTGCTGCAAGATATTACCGAGGAAGGCGCGATTTTTAAATCTTACATTGATGGATCGAAATTTACTTTAACCCCCGAAAGTTCGATTGATGCCCAACGCAAAATCGGCGCGGATTTGATTTATTGTTTGGATGAATGTCCGCCATATCACCTTGATCGTGATTACATGGCGAAATCAATGGAAATGTCGCATCGGTGGGAAAAACGGTCTTTGGTTGAATTTGAACGTAAAGCCGATGGGTCGCAGGGGCTGTACGGTATTGTTCAGGGCGGCGTTTACGAAGATTTGCGTAAACAATCATCCGATTGGGTTTCACAGCATGATTTCTTTGGAACCGCAATTGGCGGGTCACTGGGCGTGACCGTGGATCAAATCTATGACGAAGTGATCAGTTGGTGTATGCCTAATGTTCCTGAAGATCGCCCCGTGCATCTTCTTGGCATTGGATCAATGCGTGATGTGTTTAAGGGCGTGCGCATGGGGATTGATACATTCGATTGTGTCACACCAACGCGTATTGCCCGCCATGGATGGGCATTAAGAAAAGGCGCGCCGAACGAGCGGATGAATCTGCGCAATGGTCAATTCCGCGATGATCCAACGCCGTTGGATGAAACCCAAGATCATTATTATTCTCAAACATTTAGTAAGGGGTATTTGCACCATTTGATTAAATCAAAAGAACCATTGGCGATGCATATTCTGTCCGTCCACAACATCGCCACCATGACACGGCTAATGCGCGAAGTACGGCAAGCGCTCCGTGATGGAACACTTGATCGGTTGGAAAAAGAGTGGATTCCAGATTAATGGTTTTTAATAATATCGGTAATTATCTGGGGCACATATCTAAGTTATGTGTGCTTGACGATACATTAGATATTTCATCTTTTTTGGCTGGAAAATGATAAGCCCCTGCTACTGTAGCACCAGAAATAACTATTGAAAAGATAAAAGCACATAAAGGTGCTTTAGAATCGGAATATCCATAAGTACTCATTTGTTAAACTCCCATTTAAATTTAATTTCATATACAAAACCGCACCTTAATGACATAAGTCAAATAAATTATTCTAACTCAATAATATTCACCATTGCCATTTTGTTGCCATGGGAATAGATAATAAGGGAACTATTCACACGAACT
>JAUHXB010000102.1 GCA_030427215.1 Alphaproteobacteria bacterium
GGGGGAAATGTGAAAGAGGTCTGTAATCGGCGTTTAATATAAGGGCGGGGTATTTTTGAAGTGAATCGTTACCGTGGTTTAAAAATCGGTCTCTTGATTCGGGTTCAATATACATCGCACATCCCCCTTAAAAGCAGGGCAGGGCGGTTATTCACTATATAAACCCAACGCCAATGTTCCATAAATTTAGTATATCATAAAGGCATCATAAACGCGAATTTGAGTATCGTAATTTGGTTTTTATGCACTTTCCGCCAGATCCATTTCACCTTGAAGGGCGATATCGACACTCACCAATTGCGATACACCGCGCTCTGACATTGTCACACCATATAACCTGTCCATGCGTGCCATGGTCATCCGGTGGTGCGTAATCACGATAAATCGAGTGTCTGTATCGCGGGCGATATTTTCCATCAATGTGCACACACGGTCAACATTGGCATCATCCAATGGTGCGTCAATTTCGTCCAACACGCATATAGGGGATGGATTAGTGAGGAACATCGCAAAAATCAACGCCGTTGCGGTTAATGTTTGTTCACCACCTGACAATAGGGACAGTTTTTGTAGGGCCTTCCCCGGTGGTTCGGCAAAAATTTCCAATCCTGATTCCATAGGGTCATCCGATTCAATCATGGATAAATGCGCTTGCCCCCCTTCGAATAATTGCGTGAATAATTTTTGGAAATGGTTATTCACACGGGTAAAGGCAATGTCCAAACGCTCTTTTGCCTCGCGGTTTAATTTGGCAATGCCCCCGCGTAATTGTTCAATCGCCTTGGTTAAATCGGTGTATTCACCCTCCATTGTCGCCAAATGCGCTTCGGTTTCCTGACTTTCAAGGGCCGCACGTAAATTGACAGGGCCAATGCCATCACGTTGACGTGTTAAAACATCCTTTTCATTTATAAGCGTTTCAGAGGATGGAATATCAGAATCAAATAATGAATAAACGCGTTCTTCCAATGATTGAGGGGACAGTTCAAATTTATCATGGATATCGGTTTGAATACGGTTTAATTCGCCTTCCATATTCGCCATATTGGCCTGTATCGTTGCGCGGTTTTCCCGTGCCTCGGCGGCCTTATTTTCCTGTTCCCGTAAATTGGATTGAAGAGATTTATAAGTATTTTCTTGTTCTTCCAATGCTTCGGCAATGGTGTGAAGAGATTTTTCTTGCCCTGTAATTTTATTCAATAAATCTTCACGCAGGCTGTCTGCATCCTCATCATTTTGTGAGGCTTTTAATGTCAAGATTTTATCATTCACATTATCCAAACGCATGGCCATTTCGGTGAGGCGCGCATTTGTTTTGTCATGGTTGTCCGACAATTTTTCAATTGTTGAGGTCAGGGTTTTGTGTTTCTCACTACGTGATATCAAGGCCTGTTTCAATTCAGATAATGTGTTTTGGACATCATAGATGGCGTCTTGTGCCATTTTAATATCACTGTTCAACGCCTCAATTGTCTTTACGCTATCATCTTGTGATTGACCATTCATACCGTCCAATTGTGATTTCAGATCGATAGCTTTGGTATTTAAATCGTTCAGCGTTTCGTTCTCTGCCATGATGCGCGTGTCAATATCGGATAGACGAGAGAGCAAGACATCTTGTTTATCTTTAAGGCGATTAAATTCATTACGCTTGTCAGATAACTCTTTATCTTGGGTTTGTAATTGGGATTTTAAATCATTAATTTGAGACGTTGCCTCGGTCATTGATTGGCCAACTGCATCCAATTCATCCGCATGTTTTTGTTTATCTTGGTCAAGCGATGATAAGGATTTTTCAATATCCGCAACACGATTTTTTTGTTCCAAAATCATGCCTGATGTATCTTGTGATTGTTGGGCGGTATCGGACACGCGCAATCCATCCCAACGCATACACGCCCCCGTTTTTGTCACAAGCATTTGTCCGACGGATAATGTGTTTGTGTCGGGCAAGGCATCGACAACACCTGTGGCATTTAACACTATTTGCAAATTATCATCGGATTTTACGAATTGCGATAAAGACTCCGCATCTTTTGGCGTATCAACGATTGCCGAGCTTTTATCCCAATAAACGGATGCCGTATCATCACGCCCCGCAAGGGATAGCCATTGCCCCAATGTCGCGGACACGGCCTTTTCGTATCCTTGCGTAACCTTAAGGTGAGAAAGCAATTTATCGCCTTCATCTAAATCATCGTCATTATGATGTTGTGACAGCAAATTTTGCAACGCGCCCAATTCACCGTTAAGGGCGTTGATTTGATTGTTCACATCATCATATTTGTTTTGTGCGGCTTGTTTGGTTTCGGTCAATGATGTTTGGTTTTCAATCGCCTGTTCAATTTTGGATGTTAGATCGTTCAAATCCTGAGCGGCCTTATCAAAATCAAAAGTGAACAAGTCATGTGATTTTAATGATGTAAGGTCACTATTTATCACCGTTTGATCATGCGTGAGTGATTGCAAAACACTCTCCACGCGAGATTTTTGGGATAACGCGTCATTATATTGACGTTCTAAACTTGTCCGTCCCTCAATTGCGACAGCCATTGCGGTTTCAAGTGTTTGTTTTTTAGATGTTAGAGATTCCAGCGCTTCACGTTTGGATTTCAAATCACTTTCCGCCGATTCAATTTGCGCGGGCAATGTGTTGTCGGATTCATTCAATGTCTCTAAATCTGTTTTGGCCTCCGCCAATTCATGTTTGATGGTTTCCAGAGTGTCTATCAAATACTCTTGATCCTGTTCCAATTGGTCTTTTGATTGGATCGCGTCTTGTAATCCCTTTGTTTTGGATTGAATATCTTGTTCCAATCGATCCAACGACACACGGAAATTTTGCAAGATGGCCGATGCCTCCATGTGGTTTTTGCGTGTATCAGGCAGGGATGTTTCAATCGCCTCAATTTGTTTGGTCAGCGATTGAATATCAATCAATGCCGCCTGAACCACCTCATTCGCCTTTGCAAAATTCGCCTTATGGTCACGAATGGTGGTATGGCATGTTTGCCATTCCGACCAATTTAACGCCATATCAATACGGCGAATTTGATCATTGATCTCTTTATATCTTTCCGCCTGACGCGCTTGACGTTTAAGGGATGAAAGCCGTGATCGCACATCACCCAGTGAATCATCAAGACGGGTTAGGTTCTGTTCCGCCGCGCGTAGGCGTAATTCTGCCTCATGACGACGTGTATGAAGGCCACTAATACCCGCAGATTCTTCCAAAATTTTGCGGCGGTCGGCGGGTTTTGCGTTAATGATTTCGGTAATTTTTCCTTGCGAAACCAAGGCAGGGGACGTCGCGCCCGTCATTGTATCGGCGAACAGTAAATTTACATCACGCGCACGCACGGCCTTACCATTTACGCGATATTGCGATCCCTTATCCTTTTCAATCTTTCGATTAATTTCAATTTCGGTTGCGGCATTAAATGGGGCAGGGGCGGTGCCGTCCTCAT
Source organism: Alphaproteobacteria bacterium (assembly GCA_030427215.1). Taxonomy (GTDB): domain Bacteria; phylum Pseudomonadota; class Alphaproteobacteria; order Micavibrionales; family UBA1664; genus UBA1664. Next base: position 3,468 of record JAUHXB010000102.1, read on the forward strand.
TATTCATCACAACCGTGACCTCCGCCAAATTACGGGCAGGGCGTTTTGATGTTCCGGCAAAAATGACGTCTTCCATCCCCGCACCGCGCATGTTTTTGGCGGATTTTTCACCCATCACCCATCGCAAGGCTTCAACCAAATTGGATTTTCCACACCCGTTCGGGCCGACAATCCCGTTCAGGCCCGCACCGATTTCAAGCTCCGTCTTATCAACAAAGCTTTTAAATCCATAGAGTTTGAGTTTTGAAAAATGAACCATGTTTCCTTATTTCGTCATTACATGTTTTTTATTTATCTTTTTTGTCGTTCACGCCATGGTCGCCATGAAGACGCAATGGTCACAATGGGATCAGTGAATAAATAAACATTGCGCCCTTTGCGTGTCCTTTGTGCTCTTTGCGTGAACGATTTTTTTACCACAGAGGCACTGAGTTATTCTGTTTTTAATCGGTCTTCTAGTAATTTCCCACCTTTTGCGAAATTATGATCTTCAATGTCATGCCAAAAAATTTCTACTAACTCTGGGTCTTTGTCTAAAACGTCAACAAAAACATCAGTCATCTTTTTTGACAGTTCTCTTTTTTGTTCTTTGTTTAACTCTGCTCTGTGATTGATGTGTATGACTGGCATTTTTCTCTCCGTGCCTCTATGGTTAAAATTATTCCGCGTTATCCTTCAAAATCGCTTCGATCCGTTTTGAAAACGCGCCATAAGTTTGTGCGCCTGTGACAACTTCTTCAGTTGGCAGGATAACGAATGAAGGGGTTGAGCTGATTTCAAATTTGTCAGCAGCCTCTTTTACCTTGATGAACATTACACGCTCGCTCAGTTCGTTATTCATGCAGTCCTCGGCCTTATCACCAGATACACCCAACAACGCCGCATATTGTTTTAGTTTTGTTACATAATCACTTTCAAACGCCCATGCAGATTGTTGTTCAAATAACAATTCCATGAAATTATAGCGGTCTTCGATTGGAACGCATTTTAATAGTAACGACCCTGCCAAGGCTGGCTTGTTCAATGGAAAATCGTTAAAGACAAATTTGACTTGTCCCTGATCGATATAATCTTTTTTCAAAGTGGGCAGCGTGTCTTTATGAAATGTTGCACAGTGTGGGCAAGACAGAGAGCTATACTCCATAATCGTCACAGGTGCATCAGGTGATCCGATAACCAGCGCGCCATCTTCCTCACGCGCCTCCCATGATATTTTATTCTGCACGATTATTGTTTCAGTTGTTTCTGAAGTAATTTCAGAAATATTAACCTCCGCGTCATTTGCGGCGGTTTCGATGTTGTTCATCATACGCTCATCCGCATCTTGGGACCACCAGTGAAGAACCCCAATCGATCCCCCCATGACAAATAGGCAGATTAAAATTGAATAAAGTGTTTTTGTGTTCATAAGCTTACCTTTCAACCCTATGAAATAAGCGCATTAGAGGTGTTTTTGTCAATTTTTTTATTGATTACAGTGGCATTTACGCACAGATTTTATCAATAAATGACGATATCAACACGGTCTTTGGGTTTAATGGGAGTGTCCGCGCCCATGGATCGTATTTCAATGCGGTCTTTTGCAATGCGGTGATCTGCCAAATAATCACTAATCATCAATGCACGAGACAGTGATAATTCATTGGGATCGGTTCCACTTGAATTTTCAGCATAACCGTATATTGCAGCTGTTTTACCTTTATCGCGCTTCATACGATTGAGGACATCTGCCCCTAATATTGCCAATTGCCCGACCTCTAAATCAGATGATTTTTCTTTAAAGAAAATAATAACTGGATCACCTGATGATAAAGCCTTTGCCTTTGGTAATTTGGCGGTTTTAAAAGGTGACTCATCCCGTGTTTCGCGAAGGCGAATACGTGGTTTTGCGTTTCTTCGT
>JAUHXB010000103.1 GCA_030427215.1 Alphaproteobacteria bacterium
TTCCCCATGATGGCACAAGGGCGGTGTAAGGGGCTCAATGCGTTGTTGCATGTCTCAAATATTACAACGATGCCTGATCCTTATCATGCGGGGTTTATGTTAGGACCACGTATTAACGCGGGATCGCGTGTGCATCAATCGGATTTGGGGGCGCAATTGCTGTCCACCGATGATGAAGCGGAGGCAACACGCATTGCGTGGTTATTGGATGATTGCAATAAAAAACGTCAGGATATTCAAAAGGATATGACGCGTGAGGCGGCGGCAAAGGCCAAGGCGATGATGATTGAAAATCCATCGTTTCATTCACTGGTGATTGATGGGGAAGGGTGGCATTCGGGTTTAAGCGGTCTGGTCGCTGGCGCGTTAAAGGACAAGCATGAAAAACCAACCTGTGTCATTGCCTATGTCGAAACAGATGATGGACGGATTGAGGGCAGGGCATCAGGACGATCCGTTCCCGGCGTGCCAATTGCTGATATTTTCATGTTGGCGCAAAAACAAGGCATCATCGTCAAGGGCGGTGGCCATGCCATGGCGGGCGGTTTTACAATTGAAAAAGATAAAGTTGATGAATTTCGTACGTTTTTTGATCAACAGGTTCAATTATATGAACAAAACGCACCATCAAATCAAATTGAAACAGTCGATTTATGTTTGGCGGTGCGCAGTTTGGGTATGAAAACGGCAGAGCACCTGACGCAATCTCTTGCGCCTTATGGTATGGCGAATGCGGAACCTGTGACGGTTTTATCAAATGTTGTGATTGATTATGCGGATCAGGTTGGGGTTAATCATTTGCGATGCACGATTAAAGACGCCGAAGGCAGTGTGGGTATGAAGGTCATGGCGTTTAAGGCCTTTGACAATGATCTTGGAAAAACATTGCGGGAATGCGCCAAAACAGGGCAGCTTATCCACCTTAGGGGCCAAGTGAAGGTTAACGAATGGCAAGGGCGTCGGTCCGTCGAATTTCATATTAATGACGCAATGATTGCGTAAATTTTCAATCCATAAACGCCTTTTTATATCCTAGCGCGGTTTCCAACGGTAAAATGTCAGATTGTTCAACTTGGTCTTGATAATCATCAATGTGCGATAGCAACCGCGCACGGGTTAGGGGATCAACATTCGCGTACAAAATTGCGTTTCGTGTTAATTGCAAATGGTCTGCCCTGTCCGTCACGCCCGCTTGGTTAACCAAACTATATTCTTTGCCGATATTGGTGTTCATTAATAAGGGGTTGTCAGACCCTAAACATACAGGGATCCCTGCATCCATAAAATGTTTGATCGGGTGATCGGCAATCGATTCATAATAATGGGTGAGGGGACGGTCAATCGTCACTGTTCGTTTTCTATTTTGTGATGTGATGATCTCACCGATTGCGTGAGCCTTTGTCGCATCAGGCAGGCCAATGCGTTTATTGGCGGACAGGCATATTTCCATGCAAATTTGCTTATCGGAAAATTCCGCTATTAAGTCCGATGACAGATGGATCAAAACACCATGACCAAGGCGAAGGCGACGCATATCGCGCGGGTGATTGCTTAAGGCCTCTTGCGGGATGGCCTCTAAAAAATCAACGGCGTTGTGCAGATGTTGTTCGGCGACATGGGGGCTTAACCCCAATCCTGCATCATGCCATGCAATGTTCAATGCCTTTGAAAATTCCATAAATTGGTTCAGACCCTCATCACCGACAAGCCCAAATCCTGTCACATAAGGATTTTTATAACTGGTCAGGAATTTCGCCGCGGCCTCGGCCTTTTCTGCACCATGGTCACGCAATGTTGTGACGACAATTCGCGCCTCGATCCCCGTATTATGACGCGCACATTCGATTCCTGCGCTAACAGCTTCCATCTGCCATTCGAAATCGGCACCTTCGCGATAAGAATTAGAAATTTCGGCGTAAATCGCACCTTCGCGTGCAATACGTTCCAAATATCCCTGAACCGTATCGGCCAATTCTTGTTGTGTATTCGTCATGTGGCGCATTGATTCATATGTGCCATGAAATTTTGCCAAATCAGGGTAATAGCGCGTTTCACGGTCGATCAAAAATTCAAGCGATAGGTCAGTGCGCTTTTTCTTCACCCGACGAATAAACGCCTCGTTTGATAAGGCCAGCGAGATATGCGTATGCATTTCCGCCTTTGGTAAAGTATAAGGGATTTTCGGTGTTTTTTGTGGGTTCATTTTCTAACCCCCATAATTTGGAGCGGAGGACATTTGTGCCAGATCATGAACGTGGCTTTCTTTTAATCCCGCATTACTTATTTTAACAAATTCGGCTTTTGATGGCATTTCGGCGATTGTTTCCGCGCCAATATATCCCATGCCTGATCGCAATCCACCAACCAATTGATATAAAATGTCTGAGGCGGGGCCTTTGGCCTTTGTTAAACCCTCAACACCTTCGGCGACTAATTTTTTTGTGTCTGATCCATTTTTTTGGAAATAACGGTCGGCGGACCCCTCTGACATCGCGCCAATGGATCCCATTCCGCGATAGGCCTTGTATGATTCGCCATTAATATGAATGATGTCCCCAGGGGATTCATCCGTTCCCGCCAATAATGACCCAACCATCACTGCATTTGCACCCGCGGCCAAGGCCTTAACGATATCACCAGAATGGCGAAGGCCTCCATCGGCAATGACCGCGATGCCTTTGGGGCGTGCAACGGATGCCACATTCATCACCGCCGTTAATTGCGGAACGCCAACACCCGCGACAATGCGTGTTGTGCAAATGGATCCAGGGCCAACGCCAACCTTTACGGCGTCCACTCCACAATCTATGAGGTCCTGGGCGGCCTTTGCCGTTGCGATGTTTCCTGCGCATAAAGTGATATTGGATGATAATTTCCGTACGGCCTTCACTTGGTTTAACACATTGATTGAATGGCCATGCGCCGTGTCAATGACAATCATATCAACACCTGCATCGATTAAAGATTTGGCGCGGTCTAATTGTCCGTCACCTGTTCCAATCGCCGCCGCGGCGTGATGGCCGTCATCTTTTAATTTTTTAATAATTGCGGCCTGTTGATTATTATCGCCCATATTGCGGTGAATAACGGCGATACCGCCACTTTTTGCCATGGCAACACCCATATCATATTCCGATACCGTGTCCATCGCCGCGGATAGAATAGGGATGTCCAATGATAATGTTTTTGAAAGATGGGTGTGCGTTGAAACCATATCTGGTGTGACGTGCGTTTCTTGCGGGGCAAGTAGGACATCATCATAGGTTAGGGCTTCTGTAATAACGGGTGGGATATAATTGATTTGTTCCATGAAGCAGAATATCAATATACTTAGCTTTTTCAAGATAGTTTTTTAATCATTGTTTTTAAAGGTGATTATTTATATAAAATATATATACATCAATTTAATTTTCATGAGGCGAGTGTGACTGATTTACAAGCAATGGCTTTATTATTTTGTGGTGCTTATTTTGCCTTAATGGTTTTTATTGGATATTTCACTGGTCGAAATATTCAAAAAGACGATTTCATTATTGGTGATCGCAATATAGGTATCATTGGAACAGCATCGTCAATAGGGTCAGGATTGCGAGATGTTGGGTTTGTCTGGTTTTGGATAACATTCTCTTTTCTACAGGGGTATGCGCTTATATGGATTTTTGTGACGACAGCAATAAGTGTTTTTGCCTTTATTCCTTTTGCCAGAAAATTGAGAGTGCTTGCAAAAGAAAGAAATTATATCTCTCCTGTAGAACTTATCAGAGACAGAATAGGCCCCTATTGTGAAAAAACGATAGGTGCTAGTACAGTCATATCAGTGTTAATTTTAGCGTCTGCACAATTTATGGTTTTAGGTGCGCTATTTTCAAATGTGTTTTCAATCGACCCGATTATTATAACAAGCATCCTATTTATTATTACATCATTTTATTTATGGAATGGGGGATATAAAAGCATTATTCGGACGGATATTGTCCAATCATTATTCATCGCAATTCTTTTGGTCATTCCATTTATGATTCCAAATATTGAAATAAAGACTTTTATGCAATGGGATACGGTCTTTTCAATGGGGGCATGGGATACATTTTTTTTGTGTTCGCCATTATTGTTCTTTGGATTTACGGGTGGAGATATATACCAACGCGTTCTTTCTGCCAGAGACGATAAAACGGTAAGATGGGGATTGTCATTAAGCATTATTGTTATAATAATTTTGTCCTTTGGACTTATTCTGATAGGAATGGCCTTGAAATCAATGAACCCTGATGTTCAACCACAACAGGCATTGATGGGGTTGTTCACAAATAGTGAAATATCGCCAATATTGTTGTCGATATTCCTTGTTATTTTTGTCGCTATGGGAATGTCAACTTTGGACAATAATGCCTATAACGTATCTTCGATTATTTTAAGAAATTTTAAGCGTGAAAAAACAACGAACAAATATGCGCTATATTCAAAAATAATCATCACTTTGTTTCTTGGTATGGCCGCATTAATCTCTATTATTGCAAGCGATGATATCATGAATCATTTGTTTGGTTTAATTAGTTTGTATCTCATCACCGCGCCTTATTACGTTATATCGTTGCTCACAAAAAAAGATAACAAAGATAAAGTAATGGATATTGGGCTTTGCTTATGTTGGTTAATATCCTTGATCGTCTATTTATATTTTATGGTTAATGGGTATTTTTCAAAAGGATTTGAATATATGTCTGTACCTCTTGCTGTAGGGTTCGGGCTTTCTATATCTTGGGTTTCTATTCGAAGAATAGCTTTAAACTATCGCTATTAATTAAGATTTCGTGCTTTCAAATGCAGATAGGGCGCGTTCGCGGCCTTCCTTATGTTCCACAATTGGCGATGGATAATTAGCGGGTGGATTATCCATTTCCCATGGATCGAATAAATGTTTATCAGGAACATCTTTTAATTCAGGGATATATTTGCGCACATAATCATAGGCATCGAATTTATCGCCTTGTGAGATGGGGTTGAAAATTCGGAAATAGGGCGCGGCATCGGCCCCACACCCGCCAATCCATTGCCATCCCGCCGTATTATTGGCGGGACACGCATCGACAAGTGTATCCCAAAACCATGCTTCGCCATCTTGCCAAGGTAGGAGGAGGTGTTTAACAAGTAACGACCCCACAATCATGCGGATACGATTATGCATCCACCCTGTCTGCCATAGCTCCTGCATGCCGGCATCAATCATGGGATACCCTGTTTGACCTTTTTGCCAAGCCTTCAGGTCTTTATCACTTTCACGCCATGGAAAGTCCTTAAATCGCGGTTGTAAAGGATCGGATTTCATCTCTGGGTTGTAATAC
>JAUHXB010000104.1 GCA_030427215.1 Alphaproteobacteria bacterium
GCCGATTATATTTTGGTAACGGAGGACAGCACATCCATGTTGTCTGATGCCCTGACCACAGGAAAAACAACATATCGATTGCCCTTACATGGCGGATCAGAGAAATTCACGCGATTGTATCAATCGTTAAAAAGGCGGGCTTACCTGACCGAATTTAAAGGCGAATTTGAAACAAAAGACTATAAGCCATTGAATGACGCGCAAAAGATTGCGGATGAAATCAAAAAACGAATTGTCAAATCAACTACCACGGACTAATTATCTATTATGACACAAGACTATAAAACAAAAGTCCTTATTATCGGGTCTGGCCCTGCGGGATATACCGCCGCCATTTACGCCGCGCGTGCGGGGTTAAACCCCATGATGGTTGCGGGTATTGAACCAGGCGGGCAATTAATGATTACGACAGAGGTTGAAAATTATCCTGGATTTGCCGAGATTCAAGGACCACAATTGATGGAAAATATGCGCGAACAGGCCGAAAAAGTTGGTACACAGATTGTATCCGACATGATTGTTGATGTTGATTTCGACAATCGCCCCTTCACCGCAAAGGATGACAGCGGAAATACATACACCGCCGACACGGTTATCATCTCAACAGGGGCAAAGGCGCGATGGTTGGGATTGGACTCAGAATATAAATTTCAGGGACTTGGAGTATCCGCTTGTGCAACATGTGATGGATTTTTCTTTCGCGATCAACATGTCGCCGTTATTGGCGGTGGGAACAGCGCCGTTGAAGAAGCCCTGTTCCTAACCAATTTTTGTTCAAAGGTTACACTGGTTCACCGCCGTGATGAATTACGCGCGGAAAAGGTGATGCAAGATCGCCTCTTCGCCAATGAAAAGGTCGAGGTCGTTTGGGATAGCGTCGTTGAAGAAGTCGTGGGCGTTGGTCACGGCGAAGGCGACACACCCGGTATGACGGGCATCCGCGTGAAAAATGTTAAAACAGATGAAATATCCGAAATAGAATGCCAAGGCATGTTTGTTGCCATCGGGCATGACCCTGCCACACAATTATTCAAGGACAAATTGGATATGGATGATGAAGGATATTTAATCGTTGAGCCCGGTACGCCGCGCACAAAAATTGCAGGCGTATTCGCCGCGGGTGATGTTGCCGATAAGATATACCGTCAGGCAGTCACCGCCGCAGGAATGGGATGCATGGCCGCATTGGACGCGGATAAATATTTATCCGTTAATGGCAGTCATTAAAACCAACTTATCCACAGGCTGATTTATTTTTCTTGATTTTCATACCTTCCATATATTTATAATAAATACACACAAGGGAGCAAAAAATGAAAACAATATTAGGCGTTATAGTCGCATCATGCCTTATTCCATTTGTGGTATCTGCATCAGATATAAGGCAAATCTCTTGGGATGATTTAAAACCTCTTCATGGATATTCACAAAATGAGATTGATGATTTTGTATTGCGCTCTGACCTTGAGTTAAAAAGCACATCCTTAACACAGCTGTCCTTTGGTGAAAATCGAGTTAGATCTGAATATAGCTTGTATACGAACGAAGGCGGGGAGTGGGCGCTCTTCAAAAAAATGAATACGACGGGTCGATCTGATTTCATTGCCGGTGGTGTCTATCATGAAAATGATTTTAACAATCATGGCAAGTATGCGCGAGATCAATTTACCTCTCATGATCATTGCGAAGATTCCATTCGGTCTACGGCTTTTCATACAGAATATAACCCTGTGTTCATCGGGATAAACGACTATAAAGATACAGGTGATGAATATAATATAGTGCGTCTTTTTACAGGGGTTGGGGACTCACGCGTCATTGATTCTAGCCATGGGTATGTTATTCAGCAAAACGCGGATGGACAATGCCAAAATATGGGGCAATTCGTTGGTTTACAATTGATGAATAATTTTTAATTTAAGCTCTTAATGGCCTTTTGCCATTGGGCGTAACCTATCTCAACTTCGGCGTTATTTTCAGATGCTTTAAACTGCCGATCCAATTTATAAATCGCGGTGATGTCATCCAATGATTTGAATATCCCTGCCTGTAAATAGGCCATGGCCGCAACACCCCATACCGTTGCCTCGGTATTAATTGGGCGATCAATGGTTGTGTTTGTTTGATCGGCAATCGATTGACAGACAAAATCATTGTTTGCCAATCCACCATCAACACGGATGTTTTTAATATCTGCGTCCACATCTTTTTGCATCGCATCTAAAAGGTCGCGTGTTTGAAAGGCCTGAGCCTCCAACGCCGCGCGGATGATATGCGCCTTTGTCGTTCCGCGTGACATCCCCGATATGCATGCCCGCGCATTTGGATTCCAATAGGGTGCGCCGAGCCCCGTAAAGGCCGGCACAAACACAACGCCGTCACTGTCGGGCACAGATAATGCCAAGGCCTCACTCTCCATCACATCATCAAAAAATCCTAAATTATCACGCAGGAATTGAATGGCCGCACCTGCGACAAATATCGATCCTTCCAACGCATAAGTCGTCTCACCGTTTATTCGCCACGCAATCGTGGATAGCAGACGATTTTTCGATATCACTGCGCTGTTGCCTGTATTCATCAATGCAAAACATCCTGTGCCATAGGTTGATTTCACTTGTCCTTTTTCAAAACAGGCCTGTCCAAATGTTGCCGCCTGCTGATCGCCCGCCATGGCCAAAATAGGAAGGGGTTTTTCAAATAATTCTGTTACGCCAAATTCAGCGCAATTGTCCATGACAGTGGGCAATATATCCATCTGCACACCGATACGATCACATTGAACATCATCCCATTTTTGATCACGGATATTAAACAGCATTGTCCGCGCGGCGTTTGAAATGTCGGTTGCATGAACGCGCCCTTCCGTCAATTTCCACAACAAATAACTATCAATCGTTCCAAATATCAAATTAGACGCATCATCGACATGATCCAAAATCCATTTAATTTTTGTGGCTGAAAAATAAGGATCAGCCAATAATCCAGTCCTCGCCTGAATATCATCTTCATCATCTTTAAGCGTTTCACAAAATTCGGCCGTTCGCCTGTCTTGCCAAACAATCGCGTTATAGGCGGGTTCGCCCGTGTCCTTATCCCACAACACGGTTGTTTCACGTTGGTTTGTGATGGCAATGCCGATCACATCATCAATTGAAATTTGCGTTAAAACATCATGACATACGGATTGCACATCCGTCCAAATTTGATTGGCATCCTGTTCCACCCACCCTGAATGAGGCGTGATCAACGGCAATTCCTTTTGCGATTTCGCAACGATGTCACCTGCGGGGTTAAACACAAGCGCCCGCGTCGAGGTCGTCCCCTGATCGATCGCAAGGATGAGATTAGTCATTCAAAACACCATAGGCAACGGACGTGACATAGGTATTGATACGGCGCAGGTCACGAATAACATCCATGTGAATTCCCGATGTTGCAACGGTTGCGGGCAACCCCTGTTGCAAACGCTTAATATGATTGGTCGCACTTTTGTTCTCGGCCTCTCTTAAGCCCTTTTTGTAATTGACCAATTGTTTGGCCAATTCTGGGTCACTGGATAAAAAGATGCTTTGTGCAAGCGCGAGGTTTTTACAGACTTTTTTATGAATGGATGTAAGCTCTTTTAACCCCTCTTCGGAAAATTGATCTTTGCTTTTGCTGTTTTTCTGCGCAATGTCCATTAGGCTGGATTCAATAACATCGCCTGAATGTTCCAAATTCGTTGCGAAATTCATAATGCGCATGGCCTGCGCGGCCTCGTTATCGCTCAATTCCTCACGGGTTAGTCGAATAAGGTAATCCTTAACGGCAGCGAATAAATTATCAAGAACATGATCTTTTTCAACAATATCCTGAATGTCCTTATCGTCATGTTTGACAACCGCATCCAATGTTTTGCCCAGCATGTCTTGTAATATCTCCGCCATGTGGAGCGTTTCCCGCGTGGCGCATGTCATGGCGGCACTGGGCGATGATAATAATTTATCATCCAAATAACGCGGCTTCATTTGTAAATCTTTTTCTGATTCCAAATTTGGGCTAATTCTCTCGCATAGTTTTGCAAGCGTTCCAACAAACGGTATAAATATTAATGCGATCGTCAGGTTAAATCCAATATGGCTATAGATAAGAAGCTGGTCTTTTGCAATGTCAACGCTTTCGATAAAAGACAGAATGGTCGGCGAAAAGATGAGGAATAAAACCGCCGTTATCATCCGCATAATCATATTGCCCAGCGGAATTTGAACGGCCTTTGGCGTATCACGCATGACGGCAATCAGCGGCACAATCGCAATTCCAACATTTGCACCAACAACAAACATGAGGGCCAAATCCAGCGGTAAAACACCACTGCCCGCCAATGTCGCGAATAATAATATCGCGGACAGGCTGCTGTGCATTAAATAAGTCAAAATGCCAGCAATCGCAATCGCCAGGATAGGCTCGTTTTGAAGCGGTTGTAAAATAAGCGGTAATGTTTCCGATGTCGCCAAGGGTGCCGCGGCATCACGGATAATAATTAACGCGGTCAGGATAAATCCCAAACCAATAATGATCCGCGCCAAAAAACGACGATGCGATCCGTCATCATAAATCAAATGCATGATAATGCCGACACACAACAATAATGATCCAACCCATCCGACCTTGAATGATAGAATCTGTGTGACCAAGGCGGTTCCCATATCCGCGCCAATCATGACGGCCAACCCCGCGGCTGTTCCCATCAATCCACGCCCGACAAAAGACGAAGCCAACAAAGCCGTCGCGGTTGAACTTTGTAAAAATAATGTTGCGATTAAACCAGAGAAAAAAGCCTTAAACCTGTTCCCAGTCCCAATAGATATTGCCTTTTGAACCTGTGAGCCATAGCCACGCAAGACAGCACGCTTAATAGTTCTTAATCCCCATAACATGAGGCAGATACCAGATAAAATAGTGAGAAGCGTCACAGAAATCGACATGAAAGATAGTGTATCAGGGTTTTTAGCGTATTAGAAGCCTGCACCGATGCCTTTACGATCATAGAGCAATTGACCCGCATTTATTTTTGGGGCCTTATTTGATCCGTCCCCACGGTTACCGCCATATCGACCATCTTCTTTCATTTCTTTTTTCAAGATTTCATCGATATCAGGAATTTTATCCGCCTTGACCTCACGAATACAGGCCCGAAAAAAATCACTGGACTTTGTTTCCCAATCATAAAATTTACCCATCCATTCCTCACCACGAATAATGGTTGAAACAACGGTATATTCATCTTTTTTAGAGAGGCGTTGCTCGCATCTGATCGCACATATTTGCTCAACAGAGGGTTTAC
>JAUHXB010000105.1 GCA_030427215.1 Alphaproteobacteria bacterium
AATTATGGGTTGAAAAAGTGGTTAGAGACGAGGAGTTTTCACTCCTCCTCACCAATAATACACACATACAGAAATTGAATAAGGATTTTCGTGGAAAAGATAAGCCAACAAATGTTCTGTCATTTCCCGATGATACAGGAAATTATTTAGGTGATATTGCCATTGCCCTTGAAACCATTGTGAAAGAGGCGAAGGAACAAGAGAAAGATTTTTATCATCATTTTACCCACATGCTTATCCACGGACTTCTACATCTTCAAGGTTATGATCATGAAACGGATGGAGAAGCCGAAGAGATGGAAGCATTGGAAATTAAAATTTTAGCAGACATGGGCATTGAAAACCCTTATATTTAATTTGCTATGAACGCTTTCATCAAAAAAATATTTCGTCCCCGTGACAATCAATCCCTTAAAGAAGCCATCGAAGAGATTATCGAAGATCATGATGAAGATTCAATTTCTAATGGTGGCCCCAAAACGGATGATCATGAGCGGTCTTTAATAACCAATATCCTTAAATTACAAGATGAAACTGTTGAAGATATTATGGTGCCACGGGCCGATATTATTGCCATTGATGAAACTGCCTCTCAAAAAGAGCTGATGGCACTATTATCCGAACATCAATTTAGCCGTATTCCCGTTTTTCGGGATCAATTGGACGATGTGATTGGGACAATTCATATTAAAGATATTTTGTCACAAACGGCCAGCGGCAAAAAAGTCGTCATAAAAGATATTATTAGAGAAATTCCAATCGTATCCCCTGCGATGCCTGTATCCGACCTTATCTTATTCATGAAGGAAAAGCGCAAACATATGGTTTTGATCGTTGATGAATACGGTGGAATTGATGGCCTAATAACCATAGGCGATATTATCGAAAGCATCGTCGGTGAAATTGAAGACGAATATGATACATCCAACCATAATGTTTTATTGGAGCGCGCGGATGGCAGTATTTTAGCCGAAGGGCGCGTTGAATTAGATGAGTTTGAAGATAAGTTTGGTTATATTTTTACAGAGGGCGACCACGAAGAGGCCGATACATTGGCAGGGCTGGTCTTTTCAATTGCTGGTCACGTCCCGGCACGCGGTGAAATTATAAGCCACGATAACGGCCTGGAATTTGAAGTCTTAGATGCGGGCCCACGGCGCATTAATCGTTTAAAAATTCGAAATACAGATGAAATCAATACCTCAAATACTTCAAAATAACGCCTCCATGATATTGTTTTGTATGGGTTGTTTATCGGCTCTTGCAACTGCCCCACTTTATGCGTGGCCGCTGGTGATGGTCGGTTATTCGACCCTGGTTATAGTCCTTATTCAATCACCAAATTGGAAGTCTACTTTTAAAAGTTGTTTCCTTTTCTTTTTCGGTTTTTTTATCGTTAGCCTTTATTGGATTTCAAACAGCCTTTTTATTGATTTAGAGAGGTGGTGGTGGGCTCTGCCCTTTTCATTATTTGGATTGCCCTCCTTACTTTCCCTGTTTCCGACAGTCATTGTTACACTAGCCTCTTTCATTCCGCGTTATCGGTGGATTGTGTTTATATCGGCCTTAATCCTTGCCGATCTGGCTCGTGGACATTTATTCACAGGATTTCCATGGAATATGCCAGCACATGTTTGGGCCCAAACAGATATGATGATGGAAATCCTGCCCCATATCGGGTTTTATGGATTGAATGGCCTGACAATTATTCTGTTTAGTTTACCAGCGCTTTTTATTGGCTTTTGGGCACTGATCCCACTTTTATCATTCCTCTTTTTTCATCCCATAGGTCAAGAATTTCAGGTGAATAATCTGATTTTTAAAAAAACAGACAATCAAGCCATAGAAGAACCATATGATATGACGATGGTTCAGATGAATATCCTGCAAAATGAGAAATGGAATCCGCAATTGATGTGGAGTCATTTTTCTAATTATATTGATAAAAGTGCACAATCCGTTTCTGGGAGAACAAAACCGCAAATCATCATTTGGCCCGAAACGGCCTTATCCGAATCGTTTTTAACGTATGATCAGCCAAAGCAAAAGCTCAATGGTTTTTTAGCGAATTTACCTTTGAACTCTTACTTGATAACCGGCTATCTGGTTAATAACAGAGGTATGGCGACCAATTCACTTGCTGTGTTTAATCGCCAAGGCCGTGTTGTCAGGCAATATAATAAACATCACCTTGTTCCATTTGGCGAGTATATGCCCTTTGGATTGGATACGATTACAGGATTTAATAATTTTACAGCGGGATCGCGACCTAGCCCTATTGAAATAAACGATCTGGATTTTTCTTTCCTACCGCTTATTTGTTATGAAATCATTTTTCCATCTTATTCTAAAATGGCGAAAAACAATGATTTCATCATCAACATTACCAATGATGCTTGGTTTGGAAAAACCGCCGGCCCTTATCAACATTTTGATCACGCGCGTTTTCGTGCAATAGAAAATCACAAGCCAGTCATTCGCCTTTCTGGAAATGGAATCAGTGCAATTATATCGCCATATGGACATGTTAAAAACATGTCTTTACTCAATAAAACAGACATTTTTAGCATAAAAAAACAAAAGCAATAGTCAGTTGTGAAAAAGGAAACTCTATACTATTGTATAGTGCGTACAAAAATCGCTTGTCATCTTACTTTAAGACGATGTAAACATGTGCAAGAGGGTGGATGGTTATATACGCATTCATACACCATCGTGACTTATGAAAATTTATAATGTGATATGAAACAGATAAAAACAAAAAATGGCCCAGACGAAAGAGACCGCATCATTGGATTGCGTGTAAAAGCATATCGTGAAATAAAGGGGTTGAGCCAAGTTGAGCTTGGTGAATCTGTTGGCGTCACATTTCAACAAATTCAAAAATATGAATCTGGCAAAAATAAAGTAAGCGTTAGTCGCTTAATTGATATGTGCCAAATTTTGGAAACATCCCTTATGTCGTTTTTAACGGGATTAACAGATACAGACAACGCCCATATCATCGCGGTATCGGATGTTAAGCAAGACAAAATCATCAATGACCCTGACCGTAATAAGGAAGTTGAGGAATTGCTAAAAATTTATAATTCTGTCGATACGGCTGAAGACCGCAAAGAAATTCTAAATGTCCTAAAAGCCCTGGCCTCTGCCAAGAAAAAGCGCTCAGCTTAATAAACCCCATAAAATACATATTAATACCTTGACGTATCCTTACTTTATGGTTAAAAGTCATTTTTAACTCTATGAAAAAAGAGATTTATCTTGACCATATCCACCAAATCCGCGAAAAAAGAATTTATGAGATCTCATATATTTACATCCGAATCTGTATCAGAAGGCCACCCCGACAAAATTTGTGACCGCATTTCTGATGCTGTTGTTGATGCTTTTTATAAACTAGGCGTTAAAAACGGAACTGCCGATCAAACTCGCGTTGCATGTGAAACCGCAACAACAACGAACCATATTGCGCTTTTAGGAGAATTCAGAGGTGATTTCGAGTCTATTGATTTTGAAAAATTGGTTAGAGGTTGCGTAAAGGATATAGGTTACGAACAAAAGGGATTTCACCACGCCACCTTAAAAATGTACAATCTTTTACACGCTCAATCAGCCCACATCGCACAAGGTGTTGACCAAGATGGAGCCGGCGACCAAGGCATTATGTTTGGGTATGCGACAAACGAGACGCCGCAGTTAATGCCAGCTCCAATACAATATTCACATGATATTTTACGAGTTTTAGCTGATGAAAGAAAACATGGCTCGCTCAAATCTATCTTAGGTCCTGATGCTAAAAGCCAGCTTTCTGTTCAATATGATGCCAATGGAAAACCCGTTGGTGTCACTTCTATAGTTTTATCTACGCAACATTTAAATCCAAATCTTTCCTCAAACGAAATTCATGAAATAGTACGTCCCTGTATACTTGATGTTTTGCCTGAGGGATGGGTTACTTCAGATACGGAATGGCACGTTAATCCAACAGGGGCATTTGTTATTGGTGGCCCTGACGGTGATGCAGGATTAACAGGCCGTAAAATCATTGTTGATACATATGGTGGCGCCGCACCGCATGGTGGAGGCGCATTTTCCGGAAAGGATTCAACGAAGGTTGATCGCTCCGCCGCTTATGCAGCCCGTTACCTCGCAAAGAACATTGTTGCCGCAGGATTGGCAGAAAAATGTACTATTCAATTATCATATGCAATCGGCGTAGCCCAGCCACAATCCGTGTATGTGAACACCCATGGAACTGGCGCAATTGATGAAGCGGAATTAGAGACATTTATAATGAATAACTTTGACCTCTCTCCAAGAGGTATCCGTAATATGTTGGAGCTTAATAAACCGATATATGAAAGAACAGCAGCCTATGGCCATTTTGGCCGTGAACCTGATCAAGATGGTGGTTTTTCATGGGAAAGAACCGATGAAAAATCTCCAGCCTCTGAAATATTGAAATCTGCCCCTAAACCGATGGTATAGGGACGATTGATAGAATCTTCACCCAAACACAGATTTCACGGTAGGCGGAAAGGGAAAGCCCTGACCGCCTATCGTCAGGATTTGATGGAGAGTGAGCTTCCCAAATACTTAATCCCTTCACCCATTCCTGCTAAAATTTTCGATGAAAATTTAGCGTCATTGCCCTCCCCCTTAAGGGAGAGGGAGGGGCTCACTGCTAAGCGGGAGGGTGAGGGCAAAAACAACCAAACATGGCTGGAAATTGGCTTTGGCAACGGGGAGTTTTTATCGTATATGTCTCAAAACCATCCTGAGATAAATCTTATAGGGTGCGAGCCGTTTATGAATGGGGTGGCTGCCCTGCTCGCCTCCCTAGACAATCCCGTTAATAATCTCAAAATCTGGCATGATGATGCACGAATATTAATGGATACAATCCCTGATCATTCGATTGATCGTGTGTATTTACTCAATCCCGATCCATGGCCAAAAACACGTCATCATAAACGGCGTTTTGTTCAAATAGAAACATTGGACGACCTCGCTCGCCTGCTTAAACCAAATGGGCAATTCATCATGTCGACCGATGTTGCCGACCTTGCCAATTGGATGCATGAAAAAACATGGAATCATGGCGCATTTGAATGGACGTCAACATCTCAAGATGATTGGTTATCCCCTCCCGATGATTGGCCTTTGGATAAAACCAGATATATGAAGAAAGCCCTTGGCGGCGAGACAATTTATTGGTTGAAGTTTAAAAGGATTTAAACAAACACCTCATTTTTCCATCCCCAAAAAGCGGATTTGGATAAGGGTTGCCCTGTAACACTCTGAATGGCCTCGTCAAAA
>JAUHXB010000106.1 GCA_030427215.1 Alphaproteobacteria bacterium
CATAATTAAATCAAGCGCAAAATATTCAATGAAAAATTCCGCCTGATGTTTTAATGCTTGCTGGTAAAGCGTATGCAGGATTGCATGACCTGTTCTGTCCGCCGCCGCACATGTGCGTTGGGCCGTGCCTTCACCATAATTTGTTGTCATTCCACCAAATGGACGTTGATAAATGCGCCCATCCGCCGTCCGCGAAAATGGCACACCATAATGTTCCAATTCGTAAATCGCGGGAATGGCCTCACGGCACATATATTCAACCGCGTCCTGATCCGCCAACCAATCGCCACCTTTAATCGTGTCGTAAAAATGATAACGCCAATCATCATCACCCATATTACCTAATGCTGCGGAAATTCCGCCTTGCGCCGCGACAGTATGCGACCGTGTTGGAAAGACCTTGGTCAAACATGCGGTTTTAAGGCCGACCTCCGCCATACCGAATGTTGCGCGTAACCCCGCACCACCTGCACCAACGACAACAACGTCGTATTCATGATCAATAATTTTTTGTCCGTTATATTCGTTTAGCATTTATGGAGTTTTCCTTAGTAGTCTTTTACCTATTTTAAAAGCACAATATCCTGAGAATAATGTTGCAGAAATCCCCGCAGCAATACTCTTATTTGTATCATATTGCCTATAATCACTCATAATCATAGCTGCTGTCATACCTCCAAAGATTAACGTTGCTAGAACTGCTATTGCAAATTGGGTAGACAATCTTTTATACGATAAAATCATTAAAGTGCAACCTGCAACACGCTGAAAATACACGCCACGCCCATGGCGAAAAATACTAAACGTTGCCCTAATAATTTCAATAATTTAAATCCTTCATGGTGAATATAGTCTTCGATCACTACTTGTGATCCCAATACCGCGTGGTAAAAGGATGAAATCACGAACAAGATTAAAAGGATTGCAGTAACGGGTTCGGATACCCATAAAATTGCCGCCGTGTAGCTCATTGCACCATTACAGATTAATGAGCATAACAGCCACAGCCCCAAAATCAAATTCCCAACGGCGGTGATGCGTTGCATCAACCAATGATCCAGCCCTGATTTCGCGGAACCCAATCCACGCGCCCGCGCCATTGGTGATTTTAATCCGCCTTTATTCCATTTAACCAACTTACTCATAAGGCTGTCCCTCCGCCCATTAAGGCATCACGGTAAATATAACCCCATGTCGCCGCGGTTAAAATAAATGCGATTGCAATCACTATCCATCCGGATATGGCGGTGGCCTTTTTCTCAAACAAAAATCCGGCATCCAAAATAAAATGACGAAGGCCAGTACACATGTGATAGAAAAATGCTGCGCTCCACCCCGCCAACATCAATTGACCAATAGTGGATGTGCAAAACCCGATGAAAAATTCGTAACTCTCACGCCCGTTTGCAAGCGCGATTAATCCCCATGTTACAAGGAATAATCCCAACACCAACGCAATCCCCGCCATACGGTGAAGGATGGATGATACAGATGTGATTTGAGGTTTATAAATTTGCAAATGCGGCGATAAAGGCCGCTCTTTTTGAACTGTATTTTCACTCATACATATGATTATAGGGTAATTTCAAAATTCGGAAAGCGCGAAATGAATATTATTAACCCACATCCGGGCTCATCACCATCATAATTTGGCGGCCTTCGGTTTTGGCGTGCTGATCAACTTTTGCAATGTCCAACATATCATCCCTCATGCGGTTCATAACCTCCATACCAAGATGAATATGCGCCATTTCACGACCACGGAAACGAAGTGTGACTTTTAATTTATCACCCTGTTCAATGAATTTACGTGCGGCCTTTAATTTGACCTGATAATCATGGTCACCAATGGCAGGGCGCAGTTTGATTTCTTTTACATCAACAGTTTTCTGTTTTTTCTTGGCCTCATTGGCCTTTTTCTGTTGTTCGAATTTATATTTACCGTAGTCAAGGATTTTACAAACAGGCGGTTCCGCGTTCGGAGATATTTCAACCAGATCTAATCCAGCCTCATAGGCCTTTTCAATGGCTTGTTTTGTGCCGTAAACACCTAACATTTCGCCATCTTTGTCGATAAGACGAACCTTCATGGATGTAATAGATTCATTAATGCGTGTGCCGTCGTCTTTTTTCGGCGGTTGAAATGGTCGTCTGATGGTCATATCTCCTAATTATTGTTTAAATATTTCATATTATTATGATGGATTCGTATGCTTTGCAAGGGCTTTATCGCTCATTCATCGCTTGATCCAATGTTTTCACGAGCGGTTTCATGATGTATTCCATCACGGTTTTATCACCCGTTAAAATATCAACGGATGCAATCATCCCCGGAATAATCGGCAGGCTTTCGCCATTGCGTGTAATTTTATTTTCATTTGTTGTTACACGAATTTCATAAAAACTTTCGCCCTGATCATCCGTGATGGTATCGGCGGAAATATCAGTTAATTTGCCTTTTAATCCACCATAGATTGAAAAATCATAGGCCGTGATTTTGACCGTGGCTTCTTGCCCCGGATGGAGGAAAGCCACATCCGCCGGTTTAATCCGTGCCTCAACAACCAATTGATCATCCACGGGCACGATCTCCATAATCGCATCGCCTGGGCGGATAACCCCTGATCCCTCATCGGTTTGAATGCGAATATCTTTAACAATACCACGCACTGGTGAGCGGATTTCCGTTCTGGTTTTGCGGTCTTGGAGGGCCGGCATTTGTTTTTCAAGCGCCTTCATATCTATTAACGTCGCGGTGAGTTCATTTTGAGCCTCAGTCTTTGCCGAGGTTTCAATATCGTTTAACCTCGCCTGAGCCTCTTTAATCGCGGATTGAGCGCGAGGCAGACTAGCCCGCAAACCATTTATTTCTGACCGTTGTTGCGCCAATTGTTGTTCCAACTGTAAAATGTCTCTTTTTGGCGCTGATCCACGTGCAACAAGGGGTTGTAACATCGCCATTTCTTCGTTGGTCAAACTAATCACCCTGTTCAAGTCACGAAGGCGGGTGTTAATTTCGGACACTTCCTGACGGCGTTGCGCCAATTGTGATTCCAAAACTGATTTTTGGCTATCCCGTTGTGATTTATTTGCACGAAAGCTATTCAGCTCTTCTTGGACAGTTTGAGGAACGGCCTCCATAATTTTTTCATCAAATTCGGGAACCGCTTTACCCTCTGCCTCGGCCTGTAGCCTTTGAACCTTGGCTTGAAGCGAGAACATACGCGATTCTGTTGCGCCCAACTCAGACGACGCACCAACATCAGACAGGCGCATTAAAACCTGCCCTGCCTCAACATTATCACCTTCACGAACCATGAGGGCCTGTACCGTTCCACCTTCTTGGTGTTGAATGATTTGAACTTCACTGGAGGGGACAACCTTACCTTGCCCGCGGGTGATTTCATCCAAGGTCGCGAAATTCGCCCAAATGATAAATACCGTGATAATCAAAATAATCGCAAAGAGTTGTAGGTGCCCAATTAATGGCAAGTCTTCGTCAGTATGCAATAACCGATCGCCATAGGCCTCGATCTTGCTCATTCTATTTGAAATGGATGAATTGGCCTTATGCAATTTATCCCAATCTTTTGCATCATTCAGGTTTGGGGCTTTTTTCTTGTCTTTGCCTTTATCATCAATTTTTAATTTCAATTCCTTGATTGGCTTTTGTTTTTTATCGGTCATTATTTTTCACCCCCATCTTGAGGTTTTTGTGTCTCTTGTTTTTCCTGATCTTCATCAATAGATCGTTTAAACTCACCACTTTGAAGGCGTTTTAAAATCTCTTCTTTCGGCCCATCAGCCAAAATACGGCCACGATCCATTAAAATAAGACGACTACATAATTGTAACATACTGCCCTTATGCGTGATTAAAACCATTGTGCGGTCACGCGTAATGGCATGTAAACGTCGCATTAAGCGGTTTTCGGATGCAGGGTCCATTGACGCCGTTGGTTCATCCAAAATCATCACGGGCGGATCATATAACAAAGCACGCGCAACCGCCACGGCCTGTTGTTGACCACCAGACAAAGCCTCGCCACGTTCGCCTACTTGAGTATCAAGCCCATGTTGCGTATCACGCAAAAATTCCATCACGCCTGATAATTCTGCCGCACGTAAAACCGCACGCTCGGGGGCTGTTTCATGGCCCATTGTGATATTTTCGCGCACTGATCCATAAAATAACATTGGACGTTGTTGAACCACACCGATATTACGACGCAAATCACCCGGATCAACCTGTCTCACATCGGTTTCATCCAACATGATTGTCCCGCTGTCTGGTTCATATAAATTCATTAAAAGACGCTGAAGCGTTGTTTTACCAGACCCAACAGCGCCAATAATTCCGATATGTTCCCCTGGTTGGACAATCAAATTCGCCTTGTTTAGCGCAGGAACAGATTGGTCAGGGTAGTGAAATGTCACATCGCGAAATTCAACACGGCCTTTTGCTTGAGGCACAGAAATAAAATGTTTATCTTTGGGACGTTCAACATCTTTCCCCATCAAATCGTTGAGTTGTTCCAACGATTCACGTGATTGATTCATCCGCGTCAATAATCCTGCAACTTGTCCCAATGGTGCCAGTGCACGCCCAGACAAAATCACACAAGCAATCAACGCCCCCATGGACACATCACCCGCAGCAATCAAATATGTCCCGATAATGATAATGGCAACGGACGCCATTTGTTGTAAGAACATGGCCCAATGGGATGCGTGCGATGATATACGGCGGATTTTCACACCCGTATATGATGCCTTATCCGTTAATTCTTCCCATCTTCGTTGAGTATGGCTTTCGGCGGCCTGAACCTTAATGGTTTCCAATCCCGTTACGGTTTCAAACATCAATGCGCTTTTTAGGGCATTTTCGGCCATAGATTCCTTGATCACACCCTTTAATTTACGTTGGTAATAAAGACCGATCAAAACAACCAATGGCATGATAATTGCTGGAACAAGGGCGATTGGCCCACCTAAAATATACATCACCAACACAAACATTAAAGCGAATGGTAAGTCGATTAGTGTTACCATTGTTGCCGAGGTGAAAAAATCACGAACTGTTTCAAATTCGCGCATTGTACTGGTCAAAACCCCTGCACTGCCTGGTCTTTGGGATAATTTCATTCCTAAAACCTGTTCAAAAATATCTTTTCTTGAGCTAGCATCACTGTATATAGACCATCCATTGACTTTTATAGTCTTTTTATCATTTTCTCTTCCATTAATTACAAGATTAGTAAATTCTAGAATAATTTCTTTTTGGTTATACATTAGTAATTTTGGGTAAGCGGTT
>JAUHXB010000107.1 GCA_030427215.1 Alphaproteobacteria bacterium
GCGGGCCAAGATGGTGCTAATGGACATGGGTCTATTGCAACAGTTTCTCCGGATGGTTCAACAGTGTCATTAAGCGGGAACGTATGGAAAAAAATCGATTATCCTTACACATTGACGGCAAACACAATTTTGTCATTTGAATTTAGAACGGATGCCTTGCTTGAAGTTCAAGGCATTGGCTTTGATACAGATACAAATGTATCAAATGGTCTTTATGGGTATCAAATTTTTGGTGATCAAATTTGGTCTGGTGCAGATCAATCATTCCGCACATATCAATTGGGTGATGGTTGGGTTCGATATGATATTCCAATCGGTTCGGATTATACAGGCGCAATTGCTAACCTAACTTTAATAGCAGACAATGATGATGGTGACCTGGGAACAACAGAATTTCGTAACGTGAATTTTTATGAATCTGGTGCGATCCTTGATCTCAATGAAGGCAACACATTCAACATTACAACCGCGCATATTAATTCAGTCGATGTGGATGATAGTGGCATAGGACTAACCTATAACATTACTAATCAGAGAAACGGTAACGTTCAAGTTTCTAACGTTAATGCAGCATTTTTCACTCAAGATGATTTGGATAATGGCCTTGTGACGTTCGTCCATGATGGAACAGAAACACTCAACGCAGGGTTTGATATTGAGTTGGTTGACGGTTTGGAACATGGTGCAGTCGCGCAAAACGATACGTTCAACCTGATTATCAATCCAGTGAATGACGATACGGTTATTAACACAAACAACACAATTACATTGGCAGAAAACGCAACAACACAAATATCATCCGCCGATTTAAATATTACGGATGTGGATGATAGCCCCAATGATGTTGTTATCAATATAACGTCCGCACCAACCGATGGTCGCGTTGTTCTTGTCAGTGATCTTGCCTCACCCATCACATCATTCACACTGGCGCAATTGAATGCAGGGGATGTGCGTTACGTGCATGAAGGTGCGGAAAATCCTGCTGACTCATTTAATTTCACGGTCACGGATGGTGATTATACGTCGGGTGCCCAACCCTTTAATTTTACGATTACACCTGTCAATGATGACACAGCTTTAACCGTTAATAACCCAGTGAACATTACCGAAAGCGGGACAGCCGCATTGTCGAATGCCGTTTTAAACACTACCGACCCTGATAATACGCAGGCCGAACGAACATTTACAATTACAGATAAAACCAATGGCTGGGTTGAATTAACAACCGATCCTGGGTTCCCCATATCATCATTTACACAAAATGACGTTGCCAACGGACGTGTTTTATTCCGTCATGATGGATCAGGCGCAGGCACAGCTTCATTTGATTTTTCCGTCAGTGACCCAACAGGCGCGGCAACAACAGGCACGTTTAATTTAAATGTGAATACCCCCGTCAATGAAGGTCCCATTGTTGCGATCACAGATGGCGCCCCCACGACAATCGATTTTTCAACGACCGTCATATCACCTTATGGCGCAGGTGGTGCAGGCGATGGGCAAGGCGCAACATTAACCGAATTTGATGTATCCAGCGATGGATCAGTGCTAACAGTCTATGGCAATGCTTGGAAAAAAATTCCACTGCCAATGACCTTAACAGCCGATACGGTTTTGACCTTTGATTTCCGCAGTACAAAGGAAGGCGAAATCCACGCCATCGGATTTGATAATAATGATAATGTTACGGATTCATCAACGCCTGCGGGGGCATTCTTTGAATTATTTGGAACGGATGCAAATGGGCTGTTTAATCAAACTTATAACACATATTCTTTGGGCGATGGATGGACACGGTTTGAAATTCCGGTCGGTGACACGTTCACAGGCGGTGTCACAGATTTATTCTTTACCGCAGATGACGATGTTGGCGGTGGTGCAGATGGTATTTCGCAATTTAGGAATGTGTCTGTTTACGAGGCTAATCCAACAATCACAATGAATGAGGGTGGCACGCTTCCTCTTACAAATGCAAATTTAAATGTCTTTGATACGGATCATAATGCAGCAAATTTAACTTATAATGTGACAGGAACAACACATGGTCATGTTGCATTAAATGGGGCTTTAACAACAACATTCACTCAAGACGATATCAATAATGGACGCGTCACATTTGTTCATGATGGATCGGAAACGATTACTGCAGACTTCACCTTTACGGTGACGGACGGAACAATCACCACCGCCGTCGAAACATTATCTTTAATTGTTACCCCTGTGCAAGACCCTGTATCACTTGTTCTCAATACAGGTACAACAGTGAATGAACATGGCAATGTCACAATTACAAATTTAATGTTGGATTCAACAGATGTTGATAGTACAGATAGCGATATCACTTACATTGTCAATTCAGTTTCAAACGGCCATATCGAAGTAGGGGGCATTGCGCGCAATGATTTCACACAAATTGATATCGATAATGGTGACGTTATATTTGTCCATGATGGGTCGGAAACAACAACTGCATCGTTTGATTTTAGTGTGAGTGACACAATTAGTGCCGCAACAAACGCAACATTTTCTATGACTGCCGTCCCGACCAATGACACGCCATATGACCTGCACTTAAGTGATAAAGATGTCAGTGAAAGAGACGCACCAGGAAGAATGATTGGTACATTAACAACATCGGATGTTGATTTACCTGGTGATACATTCACATACACGATTATGAATGATCCTTCCGCGGCATTCAGTATCGTTGGTAATCAATTAATGTTGAATGCACCGATCAGTTTTGCTGCTTTTCCAACGGTAGATTTAATGATTCAAACAGACGATGGAAATGGTGGAACATTTGATCAGATGTTCACAATTGATGTCGAACGTGTTGATGATGGAAATGTTTCCATACCTAATGATCCTAATTTTGGAGGCGTTGGGCGTGGGTTGTTAGAAGAGCGCAAAATTTTTGAATCAGATTCTTCTCCGCTTATTCAAAATTTTGTGAATGGTGATGGGAATGCTTATTACGGTGAAACAAGCCTTGGGCAGATTATTCGTGAAAACACAACATTCGAAATCGCGTCATTATTGGATGGAGATACATCGCAACAATCATCCAATATTTTATTTGAACCAACAGAGACCAATACGCAATTACCAGAATCTGAATTATCAGAAACACAAAGCCACTATACCCGTATGATCGATTTCTTAAAATCAACAGAGGCATTCTCTGGTGATGGTACAAATAACGACAACCCACAAGACAGTAACGAAGAAATTAGTCTGGATATCAAAACAATTGAGGATCAATTTGATAATATCCTCACCTATCATGAACAACGTGCAATTGATTTGGTAAAAGCCCTTAAGAATAACATCGACACAAATCCGTCTCAGTAATTGGTAGCGAGGGGCGGATTTGAACCGCCGACACATGGCCGAATTGAAGACACAAGATATAGATTCAACAACGCGCACTCTGTGACACTTTAATACACGCAAAAACACCGCCGAAAGCGGGCCGCGTGCCGATAGACATTTTGCATTATCGTGCATTGTGTTTACCTGAAAAAGAATATGTTGTATTAAACAACGGTAAACACGAGGTAAACACAGAGTAAGAAGATACAAAATGGCATTTTACTGGGTTAATATCGGCAAAACATTTCAAGAAGTTGAAAAACATGGTTTTCTTTGGGCCCCGGCTTATAACATAAATAAAAAAGGTAATCGTACCCTACCTGCTGGGTGGAAACATGTGCCGAAAGTTAAAAAAGGCGATATTCTCTTTTGTAATCTTGGGGGTCATGTCAAGTATATAGCTGAAGCTGACAAAGATGCTTATCGATGCGAAAGACCTATTAATAAAGAATATAAAACATGGAAAAATGACGGTTATAAAATAGAGGTCTCTATAACAAATCTTGCTGTTCCAACTCCAATCGGCAATTTTATTAACGAATTTATCGATCTACATAACCACAAGACCAGCCCTAAGCTTTTTAATGTTAATAGTGGGGTTACAGAAAATTATCTTTATTATTTGGGCAATGAGGCTGGAGTTTATTTAATAAACCAAGTTAGCGGATTCAGATCAAAAAACGCCGCTATTTCTGCCGATAGTGATCTGGATGACGAAAGAGGTAAAACTCTTTCTCAAACAGAAAGAAAACAATTTAAATGGCACAAGGTTTATGAAGGACGTGTGAACACTAAAAAAGTAAAAGATATCCTTAAGCATACATGCCAGGCTTGCAAGTTTACTTTTACTGATATGTATGGAGATTTAGGTAAAGACTTTATAGAAGCCCATCATTTAGTGCCTTATTCTGAACTGAAGGAGGGGGAGCAAAGAAAGCTAAATATAGAAAAAGATTTTGTTGTACTATGCGCAAATTGCCATCGAATGATACATAGAATGGAAAATCCTGATGATATATCGGGTTTGCGTTTATTAATTGAAAAAACACAGAGAAAAACTAAAATTTAATTAGACATATAGAATATGCTGTTTACAAGTCGATGATTTCTAAAACCCAATTTCCAAATTTATCAGCTGTTAAATCTATAATATCTTTTGCTGATCTAAATCCTTCTATTTCTTCTCGAGTAAAAACCAAAATTTGTATTCCATCATTGGTTTTAGCTCTTTGTATTATATCTCTAGCTGCCGTTTTATCATCGGCATTACCTGTAATTCCATTCGCAGCAAATAAAATCCCAGTATCAACTTTTAAATCTCTTAATTTATCTCTAAAAACCCTTAGTTCAGCAGAGCCTACTGGAGCTATCCAATTTTTACATTCAAAAATGAGTATATTAGATAAAAATGAAAAGCCATCGTTTGGTTTAGCGTTAAATAAAACAACATCAACCTCCATGGATCCTGCACTGTTAACCACATTAGTCTTTATGTGCCTAA
Organism: Alphaproteobacteria bacterium; assembly: GCA_030427215.1. GTDB lineage: Bacteria > Pseudomonadota > Alphaproteobacteria > Micavibrionales > UBA1664 > UBA1664. The sequence continues at coordinate 4,880 of JAUHXB010000107.1, forward strand.
CGCCATTTACTTTACAAAAAGATATTTTTGCTACTTCTTCTAAAGCATCGCCTTTTTGTTTATTGTTACCTTGCTCAGCTGAGATCAATAAATTAGCTATTTTTCGATAAGGAAAGTTTGACATTAACCTCTCCCATGGGCTGCTTTATTTCTCTCAGCTTTTAAATAATCTGTTAATCTACCCGAATGAACGTACTTCTTGAAATCATTAAAGCTAACTATAAAAATATTCAATGCTGGGTTTCCTGTGAATTGTATATTTTTTGTATTCTTAGAAATAATTAATCCTGTTTTAAGCTCGGAGGCATATAGGTATTTTTCTAACTGATGGCAGGCATGTTGAAGGCTATTTACACTGGCGTTAATCTTAACTTCT